>JADFMC010000023.1 GCA_022564085.1 Fidelibacterota bacterium
CCAGGTAAAGCTCCACCACGGTGCGCAGGAAAGGGATGGAGGCCAGACCGATAGCCATGGCCAGCAACCCCAGCTCGATCACCCGGTCCTCACCCACCCGCGCCGCCAGCGGCTTGACCACCAGCCCCTGGACGGCCGCCCCTACGATACCGATGAACATGAACACGAAACCGCGCTCCTGGGCGGAAATATGGAGGATGTCGCGGCCGTACTCCACGAAGGTTACATGCAGCACGCTGAAGGCGGTGGTAAACAGGAAGAACACCGTCAGGGTCCGGGAGAGCTCCGGCCGGGCCCAGAACTGGCGCACGTTGCCCAGTGAGACGGCCAAGGCCCGCCAGGCACTCACCGGTGCTGCCTGGAGCTGCGCGGCGCGGCGCTCCTCTTTGCTGCGCGACTCGGGCAGTATGACCAGGGCCGCCAGGCAGTTGAGCAGCG
Source organism: Fidelibacterota bacterium (assembly GCA_022564085.1). GTDB lineage: Bacteria > Fidelibacterota > Marinisomatia > SCGC-AAA003-L08 > TS1B11 > JACZSB01. The sequence continues at coordinate 439 of JADFMC010000023.1, forward strand.
AGATGGCCGCCGCGAAGTAGGCCGGGGCCTGGTTGCCATAGGCCGTCGACAGGATCCCCCCGATGGGAAAGCCCACGATAAAGCCCAGGCTGAAGGCCGCCCCTATCAGCCCCATGCGGCCGGCCCGCTCCGACGGGGTACTGATGTCCGCCACGTAGGCCTGGGCGGTGGAGATGTTGGCGTTGGCGATACCCGCCAGCATCCGCGAGGCAAACAGCACCCACAATTGGGTGGCCGAGCCGAATATGGTAAAGGCCACGGCGGATGCCGCCAGCCCAACGATGATCACCGGCCGCCGCCCGATCCGGTCACTGATCCGGCCCCACACCGGGGCGAACAGCAGCTGCATAGCGGCATAGCTGGCCAGCAGAAAGCCCACCGCCTGCTCATCGCCACCCAGGTCCGCGACGAAGTCGTTGATATAGGGGATAATCAGGGTGATCCCCATCAGATCGATGAAGATGGTGATCCAGATGATCACCAGCGAACGTTTCTGCTGGCTGCGCTTCAGTGGATATTCCTATTAGGCTATTTGACCTCTGCCAAAATAACCGGCCGTCTCTGCCATTCTGGCCGTGGCCCTGCCAAACTTTCTTTTGGTGTAGTTCAAATCGGCATGATCCTGGCTATGGCACGGGCTTTGTGCATTCCTCTGGTGGCAAGCAACTAATGCTTGTGGAAAAACGAATGAAAACTTAAAGGAGAAGCAACCATGAACCTCATTAAATATGTACCCCGGCGGGTGCGCCTGTCGCCTTTCGATGACATGAACCGCCTGTTCAACCTGATGTACTCGTTCCCTACAGCCGGCGAATTGGTCCCCCGTTCCTGGACCCCGGCTTTCGATATCCGGGAAACTGAAAACCAGCTGATCTTCGATTCGGCCCTGCCCGGAATGAACAAGAAGGACATCGAGGTCACCATCCACGATGGCGTCCTGACCGTCACGGGCGAGTTCGAGGATCGCGAGATCAAGGAAGACGATCAGGTTCACAGTGCCGAACTGCGGCGGGGCAAGTTCAGCCGCTCATTCGCTCTACCGACGGAGGTCGACGAGGCCAAGGTGGACGCCCTTTACAAAAACGGCATCCTGACCATTACCCTCAACAAGGTCACCCCCATCGAGGAACAGAAGCGGCGCATTTCGGTCAAATAAGCACCACGCGACGCTTGCGACCATCGCTTGGCCTCCCGCTAATCCCGGGGGGCCTTTGCATATCCACCAAATAGTTGCTGACGGCGCCCTCCGCCGGCCTGAAATTCGGCCCATGCCTCATAACCTTCGAACCTTGCTGGCAGCCATCATAATGGTCAGCCAAACCACTGTTGCTGCCCAATCGCTGCCGGTTCCCGCGACTCGCCAGGATGATCCCAATATGGTGCAGCTGATCGGCCAGGGACTCTATAGCTCTATAACCGATCCGGATTTGAGAGTCCTGTGGGGCCTGACGGCAGCCGGTACCTTGCTGGCCCTGCCCATAGATCGTGAAGTCATGCCCTATCGCCACCGGCTTATGCCCGAACCCGTCGCCCGTTTCGGTGACTTATGGGGTGGTCAGGCAGCTGCCATTACTATCCTACCAATAATTTATCTCGTCGACCGCAGCAAAGGTACTGCCACCGATGAAACCACCCGGCGTCTCAAGTTCGCCTTCACCAGCCTGGTAACTGTGGGGACCACCACCGGACTGCTAAAGGTAGCGGTTGGACGCGAGCGGCCCAATCAGGCCTCACGAACCTCATTTCCTTCAGGACATACTTCGGCAGCTTTTGGGGTCGCGGAAGTGATCCGAACCCTTTACGGTCCCCGGGCCGGTAGACCCTTCTATTTGGCTGCTGTCATCACCGGTATCAGCCGAATTCACGATAACAAGCACTATCCATCAGATGTAATTGCCGGAGCAGGATTAGGAATCGGAGTGGTGAGAGGCTTTAAGCTGGCCCAGCAATGGGCTGGCCACGATCATTCACTGCAATTGGGTGTGACCGGTCAGGCGATCGGCCTTCTCTATTACTTTTAAACTTGGGTCGGTGGAAATCGCCTGGCCAGCCTGGGGACCCCCGCTCAACCTATAAGGCGGAAGCAGGTTTGCGAATACAAATCAACTCGAAGAATTTGCGATTCGGTTTTCGCGGTCATCCAGCAGCGTTGTAATTGTCTCAATTGTCTCCGTATCTAGGGTCCAATCGGCAGCTGCGGCGGTCTCCTTAATCTGCTCCGGTTTGCGCGTCCCGGTAATCGCACTGGTTACCTCACTACGGCGCAACACCCAGGCCAGCGCCAGCTGGGCTGTTGTATGCCCAGCGCTTTGGGCAATCTCCTGCAGTTTCTCCACCGTCGCCAGGTTGATCTCCAGCTGAGGTGAATTGAAATAGGGGCTACGGCTGCGAAAGTCGTCCTCAGGGAGTTCCGCCGCTCGTTCAGCGCTAAACTTGCCGGTGAGCAAACCGTTCTGCATCGGCGAATAGGCTACCACTCCTATACTATTATCCCGGCAGTAGGGCAAAATTTCCGCCTCTACATCCCGTCTGAACATACTGTACGGCGGTTGCAACGATGCTACTGCATGAATAGGGGAGACCTGATCCAGCTGTTCCGCATTGAAGTTGGATACCGCCGGATAACGGATCTTGCCAGACTCCTTCAGCTCCACCAGGGCTTCCCAGGCCTCTTCAATATCCTCATCAGGCGCCGGCCAGTGTATTTGGTATAGATCGATGTAATCGGTCTGTAGGCGCCGCAGGCTCTCCTCGGCTTCCCGAACGATACTATCGCGTTTCAAAGAGTTGGATATTTTGCCGTCACCGTCCCAGACCAGAGAACACTTGGTGGCAATGAGCACTTCGCCACGAATGCCCTGCACGGCGCGTCCCACGACCTCCTCCGACCGGCCCAGTCCGTAGACCGGGGCGGTATCAATCCAATTCACCCCCACGTCCAGCGCCCCGTGGATCGCCCGAATGGAATCCCGGTCGTCCTGGGTTCCCCAGCCGAATTCATAATCGCCGCCCCCCAGGGCCCAGGCTCCAAAGCCGATAACGCTCAGGTGCAGATCGGTCTTACCTAACTGTCTGGTCTGCATAGTTGCTCCTCCCGGTTTTTACAGAGCTCAATTTTAATTATGCCTGACTATCGGCTCGCACTGCTAATTGCGCTCTCGCTGAATTTTCCACCTGTCTACCACCCGTTCTCCCTCAACAACGATATATTCATCGAACTGAGCTGCCGTGAGGCAGGAGTGGTTGGGTAGAATGATTACCCGGCAACCCACCGGCAGGCCAGCCACATCGGCGGCTGATTTTCCCTTAATGATGCCGTGCTCCTGGGACATCGCCGCAACGTTAAACGAGGTGTAAAGGGACATATTTGCTCGATCAGATACTATGGCCCCCCAGTTTGGCGTTGCATCCAGGTGTGTCGGTCCCGGGTCCTGGGACAGTGCCAGCGCGCCGGCATCTATCACTACCTGGTTACGGTCTGGTTGATGTGAAATTACCGTTGCCATGACCGTCAAGGCACAATCTTCCGGTTGACAGGAGCCCAGGGCCAACTGGGTACGATCATGGAACACATAATTACCCGGACGGGCCTCGTCAATCCCCTCCAGGTCGGTCGCTACGGCCATAGTCGGCGTGGCCCCCACGCTCAGTACCGGTACTTTAACGCCCTCGGTCCGTAACTGCGCGGCGAATCGATTTAAAATCCGTCTTTCCTCATGGGCAATCGCCTGAATTTCGGAGACCGCCGCCGCTTTATAAGCGTGGCCGGCGTGTGTCAGCAGTCCCGCGAAATCCAGGTGCTCCGCCCCAGCTATGGCCTGGGCCAACTGGAGGGCATAGACACTGGTGGGATCCACCCCTGCGCGGTGATAGCCGCCGTCTACTTTTAGCCAGGTTTTGAGCCTCTGCCCCTCGACGCCTGCCGCCCGGTCCAGCATATCCACCAGCGCCAGATCATCCACGGTGATACCTAAGTTTACCTGGCTGGCCAGCGCCAGAGCGCGTTGAATCTTTCCCGGCTCCAACGGCACGGCATAGGTGATGTCATTGAAACCGGCCCCGGCAAAAATTTCGCCCTCTGTGAGCGTAGAGACAGTAATCCCCCTGGCGCCGCTCTCCCGCTGCAGCCTGGCGACCTCCAGGCATTTATGGGTTTTGATATGGGGGCGCAAGGCAACCCCCAGCCGCCGGGCGCGAATCGCCATATTGGCAATATTCCGTTTCAGGATATTTATATCCAGCAGCAATGCCGGCGTTGACTGGGTAGTTAAATCCATATTTTCAAGCCTGCGCCGCACTTCGAAGGCGCGCCTACAATTGCAAAGGGCTTGGCAGTAAGTTAATACATGACCTTAACCTGTATCTCCTGCGGCAAAGCCCATTTCCCCCACGAACGGCAGAATGTCTGCCGGCGATGCGGCCAGCCGTTGCGGGCCGATTATTTTTTCTCACCGGAAGGGATTGACCCCGATGAGCACTTGATCGATCATCCCACCCTGTGGCGCTACCAGGCTTTTTTACCATCAGTATCAGAAAAATACCGGATTTCGCTCGGCGAAGGCAATACGCCGCTACGGGAGATTGAATATAAAAGCCGTAGAATCTATCTCAAGGATGAGACCGGCAACCCCACCGGGTCATTCAAAGACCGGGGGATGTGTGTGGCCCTGTCCATGGCCCGGGCCCTGGGTATCTCACGGATAGCGCTCCCCTCTGCGGGCAACGCCGCGGTGTCTGCCGCCAGCTATGCCCTGGCCGGCAATCTGGGCTGCCTGGTTTACCTGCCTGATTCCATCCCTGGACAGATAGTAGACGAAATTAAAGGCTGCGGCGCAGAGGTGGTTTTGGCGGGAAGTACTATCAAAGAGGCCGCCGCCGCCATGGCCGAACAGTTGGATGGCAGCTGGTTCAATGTCAGTACCTTCAAGGAGCCCTACCGGGTCGAAGGCAAAAAGACCATGGGCCTGGAAATTGCCGAGGCGCTGGGCTGGGAATTCCCCGATGTGGTCATCTACCCCACCGGTGGCGGAACGGGGCTGATCGGGATCTGGAAAGCTTTTCAAGAGCTCCGCAGCCTCGGCTGGGTACGGCAGAAAATGCCCCGCATGGTGGCTGTGCAGTCTGAAGGCTGTGCCCCGGTGGTAGAGGCTTTTCTTTCCGGATCCGCAACCACCAAGCCCTGGCCGAAACCCCACACCCGGGCGCTAGGCCTTAATGTCCCTGCGCCCCTGGGCGGCGAATGGATGCTAAATGTCCTGCGCGAGAGTAATGGCACGGCCCTCGCCATACCTGAAGATCATATCGCGCCGGCCCGGGAGCGGATGCAAGTGCTGGCCGGTATGCCCGTTGGGGCGGAAGTGGCGGTGGCCTGGCGGGGGTTGGAGCTGCTTATCGAACAGAATTGGATCGCTCCGGAGGATCGAGTAGCCCTGGTGGTGACTGGTGATGATCGCCGCTACGCCTAATTTCCGGTCCCGGGCCGCCGCCCGAATAGAACACTGCCCAGCCTGACATGAGTGGCGCCTTCCTCAACCGCCAACTCGAAATCCCCGGACATGCCCATGGATAAATCCTTACAGGCCGGGATCTCCTTCGAAATCTCCTCCCGCAGGCGGCGAACGCTGGAGAAACAGTCTCTTATGCGCTGCTCATCCCCGGTCAAGGGCGCAATAGTCATCAGGCCGGCAACCGCCAGATTTTCCACACCCGCGATTGCCGTGATCTCCCGGCGTAACTCATGGGGATCAAAGCCGCTCTTGGCTGGATCTCCGCCGGCATTCACCTGCAGATAGACCGGCACTCGTTTGCCCAGCTGGCCGGCAATCCCGTCTAGCCGCCGGAGAAGTTTGAGCGAATCCACCGATTCGATTAAGTCAAATAGCTCCAACGCCTGGCGAGCCTTATTGGATTGCAGGCGCCCGATAAAATGCACCTGGCACTGATCTCGCTGTGAAAATTGTGGCAGCTTGGCCGCCGCTTCCTGGACACGGCTTTCACCAAAAATGCGGTGGCCGGCCTGGTACCCCGTCATCAGAGCCTCAACCGGGAAGGCCTTGGTTACCGCCACAATAGTGGTCTGCCCAGCTGCATTGGGGCTGCGGGCCCGAGCAGCGGCGATGCGGCTGCGGACCCGCTCTAGCGCCTCTCGAAGATTGGCCTCATCAGGAATTTCCGAGTAACCCATACCACAAATTTAAAGGTCGAACCTAACCCTGTTTTAACTATTTGCGGATGGAGCGTGAAGTAACGCTTTAAATCTTTTCCCCTCGCCAGATCGAATGGCGGGTGAATTCAACCGGCATGTTTGACCGCTGTTTCCGGGATCATTCAAAAGACCGGCGTCTCTTCTTTAAGGCTGGAATGAGTATGAAAACTGGCGATTTTCGCCAAATCAGCGCCCCGGATAAAAAATGGCCCCTAAGGTGCTGTAGGGGCCGTAGTCCAAATCAAGAATTAGAAGAAACAGCAGTCAGTTTGAGCTTTCGGGCGGTTCTTCCTCTCCCTCTTCATCGCTGCTCTCCTCTTCCTCGATCACCCGGGAAATGGAAGCGATTCCGGCCTTCTCATCCAATCTGATAACCCGCACCCCCTGTGTGGCCCGGCCGGTGGTCCGGATGTCCTTCACCGGCAACCGGATCATCACACCGGAGTCGGTAATGATCATCAGATCGTCCGTCTCCACCACCTCCATCATGGCCATCATATGACCCACACGATCAGTCGTACGAAGCGTGAGCACCCCCTTGCCGCCGCGATGCTGAACTCGGTAGGCTGATACTTCCGTGCGCTTCCCAAAGCCGTTGTCGGTGACCACCAGCACCGTCCCTTCGCGCCGCACTACGATCATACCAACCACGTAGTCGTTCGGCCCCGCCAGGGTAATCCCGCGCACCCCCATGGTTTTGCGTCCCATGGGCCGGGCGTCCGATTCCTTGAAACGGATTGACTTGCCGGCCCGGGTGCCAAGGATTATATCGTTCTCACCGTTCGAGATCTTGGCCTCGATCAGCTCGTCTCCCTCCACGATGTCAATGGCATAGATACCACCCTTGCGCGGCTTGCTGTAGGCTGCCAAGGAGGTGCGCTTCACCTTCCCTTTGCGGGTGGCCATGACCACGTAGCTGTCTTCGGGAAATTCCCGCACGGCCACGAATGCTTTTAGCTTTTCGCCTGATTCGCAACCGATCAGGTTGACAATTGCCCGTCCCTTGGACAGGCGGCCGACTTGGGGAATTTCATGCACTTTCAGCCAATAGCACTTACCTCTATCGGTGAAAAAGAGGATATAGGCGTGGCTGGTGGCAATAAATAAATGCTCGACGAAATCATCTTCCATGGTGGTGGCGCCCTGCATGCCGCGGCCACCTCGCCGCTGCCGGCGCCACTGGCTGCTGGCCGAGCGCTTGATATAGCCGTTGTGACTAACCGTGATGACCATATCTTCGTCGGCGATCATGTCCTCAACGGAAAAGTCGCCTGCTTCGGGAATGATCTCGGTGCGCCGTTCATCGCCGTAGCGCCGCTTAACCTCCAGCAGCTCGTCCTTGATAATGGTCATGCGACGGCCTTCGTCCGCCAGGATACTCTCCAGGTCGGCAATCTGCTCCATGATTTCTTTGTGTTCAGCTACCACCTTATCCACTTCCATGGATGTGAGCCGCTGCAGGCGCATCTCCAGGATGGCGGTGGCTTGGCGCTCGGATAGCTTGAATTGCTTTCTGAGCCCTTTACGGGCGGCGTCGGGGTTGGCCGAGGCGCGGATCAGGGAAATTACTTCATCAATGTTCTCCAGGGCGATTTTCAGCCCTTCCAGGATATGGGCCCGTTCCTGGGCTTCTTTCAACTCAAAGGTGGTCCGCCGGACTACTACTTCATGCCGGAAGTCGATGAAGTAATTAAGCATCTGCTGCAGGTTTAATACCCGCGGGACACCGCCCACCAGGGCCAGCAGGATGATGCCATAGGTATCCTGGAGCTGGGTTTGCTTAAATAGATTGTTCAGCACCACTTCCGGTATGGCATCACGCTTCACCTCGATCACCAGCCGGATGCCGTCCTTATCCGACTCGTCCCGGACGTCGCTGATCCCCTCCAGTTTCTTGCTGCGCACCAGGTCGGCTATCCGTTCCACTACCATTGCTTTATTGGTCTGGTAGGGAATTTCAGTGATGATAATCCGCTCCCGGTTGCCCCGGGTCTCTTCCACCGTGGCCCGGGCCCTAATAATCACTTTGCCCCGCCCGGTGCGATAGGCCTCGCGGAAGCCCGCGGTTCCCATGATAAAGGCGCCGGTGGGAAAATCAGGACCCTGGATATGTTCCAACAGCTGCTCGAGGCCGTATTCCGGATTGTCCTTGTTGTCGATTAGATCAATCAGGCCGTCTATCAGCTCATTTAGGTTGTGGGGCGGAATCTTGGTGGCCATACCCACGGCGATCCCGTCCGAGCCGTTTGCCAACAGGTTGGGGGCCACTGATGGCAAGACAGTCGGTTCCTGAAGTGTATCATCGAAGTTTGGCGCAAATTTAACCGTATCCTTATCCAGGTCCCGGAGCAGCTCGGAGGAGAATCGAGTCATCCGGGCTTCAGTATAGCGCATGGCCGCAGCGCTGTCCCCGTCCACCGAGCCGAAATTGCCCTGGCCCTGGACCAGGGGGTAACGCAAAGACCAGGGCTGCGCCATGCGCACCATTGCGTCGTAAACCGAGGCATCACCATGGGGGTGATACTTACCCATCACGTCGCCCACTATCCGGGCACACTTTTTCATGGTCCGGTTATAACTAACACCCAGCTCCGACATGCCGTAAAGCACCCGGCGATGGACCGGTTTCAAGCCGTCGCGCACATCAGGCAGAGCCCGGCTGACGATCACCGACATGGAGTAATTGAGGTAAGACTCCGATATCTCGTCAACCAGATCGCGGGGTATTGTTTTCCCTGGTACTACTTCCATCTGCTTGGAGTTGCCTTCAAAATGCAATAGTTAAAATTGAACTTGGTTCAGGATCAGCGGCCGTCGCAACCTCAGACATCAAGGAAGGTTACATAGCGGGCATTGGTTTCGATGAACTCCCGCCGCGATTCCACATTGTCACCCATTAATCGCGAGAAGATACTATCGGCCTCCGTTGCGTCTTCCACCGTCACCTGCAACAGAGTGCGGGTGGCCGGATCCATGGTAGTGGCCCACAGCTGCTCCGGATTCATTTCGCCCAGACCTTTATATCGTGAAATTTCGATTTTAGCCTTCCCGCCCTCTTTTTTCAGCCGGGCCAGAATGCGATCTCGCTCATCATCATCGTACGCATAATACTCTTTTTTCCCCTGATGAAGGCGGTACAACGGTGGCTGGGCGATATACACGTGCCCGTGGTGGATCAACTGCTTCATTTTGCGATAGAGGAATGTCAACAGCAATGTGCGGATATGGCTGCCGTCCACATCCGCGTCAGTCATGATAATAATTTTGTGATATCGCAGGTTATCGATATTGAAATCGCTGGCGCTGGCCTCGCCGTTGTCGGCCCCGTTCTCTTCCTCATCACCTCCATAACCAGTCCCCAGAGCAGTTATTATGGCCTGGATCTCAGTGTTGTTAAGTAGTTTGTCGATCCGGGCCTTCTCCGCATTGATCACTTTGCCCCGGAGCGGCAGGATCGCCTGGAAGCGGCGATCGCGGCCCTGCTTGGCCGAGCCTCCGGCGGAATCGCCCTCCACCAGGTAGAGTTCACAAAATTGCGGGTCCCGGTTGGAACAATCCGCCAGTTTTCCCGGCAGGCTGGCCGAATCCAGGGCCGATTTGCGCCTGATAAGATCCTTGGCTTTGCGGGCCGCCTCCCGGGAGCGAGCGGAAAGTTCGGCCTTTTCGATTATTTTCCGGGCCTTGCGCGGGTGACGCTCAAAGAAATCCGACAGGCCCTCCATGATGATTGAATCGCAGATGCCCTTGACCTCGCCGTTGCCCAGCTTGGTCTTGGTCTGGCCCTCGAACTGCGGCTCGGCCACCTTCACCGATAGTACCGCCGTCAGCCCTTCGCGCACATCCTCGCCACTCAAGGTAAATGAGCTCTTGCCGCCTTTAGACTTCTGAAAAAGGTTGTTGCGTTGGGCATACATGTTTAGCGAGCGGGTCAAGGCGGTCCGGAACCCGGCCAAATGGGTGCCGCCTTCTACGGTATTGATGCTGTTCACAAAGGTAAAAATATTCTCGTTATAGCCGTCATTATACTGCAGGGCCAGCTCCACCGGCACACCATTTTTCTCCCCTTCCATGTAAAGCGGCTCATCGATGATCGGCGTTCTGGATCTATCGATATACTGCACGAACTGTATTAGCCCGCCACGATAAAAGTGCACCTGCTCGCGTTCCCGCCCGGCACGCTCATCCGTCAAGGTGATTTCCAGGTCTTTGTTCAGGTAGGCGAGCTCCCGCAGGCGCTCATCTACTAATGCAAAGTCAAAATCGCGCTGCGGGAAAATCTGCGCATCCGGCCTGAATCTAATAATGGTGCCGGTCTTATCTGTTGTGCCGGTCACCTCTATGGGAGAATCAATTTGGCCCTGTTTATAATTCTGAATAGATATTTTGCCGTCCCGGCTTATTTCGGCCTGGCACCACTCCGATAGAGCGTTTACCACCGAAACCCCGACGCCGTGTAAGCCACCGGAAACCTTATACGAGCCCTTGTCGAATTTCCCGCCGGCATGCAGGTAGGTCATCACCAGTTCCAGGGCAGGACGCCCCTCTTCTTTGTGCATTTCCACCGGGATACCACGGCCATCATCCGTAACGGTGCAACTCAGGTCATCATGCAGGGTCACCTGGATTTTTGTGCAGAAGCCGGCCAGGGCCTCATCAACCGAGTTGTCCACCACTTCGTAGATCAGGTGGTGCAGGCCCCGCTTCCCGGTGTCGCCGATATACATGGCCGGGCGCTTGCGGACGGCTTCAAGTCCTTTTAGGACCGTGATATCGTCGGCGCCATAATCCTTGGCGGCGGATTCCCCGCTGGTGGATTCCCCGGCTGTTGATTCCTCGGAGAGCCTCTCTACCGGCGATGCCGCCTCGGATTGCGGCCTATTATCATCGTCCGTCACGCCAAGCTGCTCCTCCGGACCATTCCCTTCACCGGGACTCGGGGTTTCTTTGGAAAAAAGATTAGAGGTTGTCATTTAAGTTTAAGATCCTTCAAATGATTGCCTTTAAGTCTGTGATTCAAGGCCGCTAGAATTTCATCTTTCTGGAAGGCGATCTCGCTACGCCAGACGGCACTCTTGGCCTGCACAATTAGAACATCGTCCCTTATATCTATCGGATGGCTGTTAGCTGCAATGGCCGGCCCAACGATTTCTTCCCAGAGCTGGAAGGACCTCGGGTGGTC
>JADFMC010000024.1 GCA_022564085.1 Fidelibacterota bacterium
GGCCCAATGGGTTGTGGTGCAACATCCCACGGACTGCATTTTTGATTACCCGCTCAGGGTGGCTGCGGAGCAGCGTTTCCAGCGAGACTTCCTTTTGGTTGCCAATCCAGCCGGTATGATGCCAGTAGGTCTTTTTGGTCAGTTTGCCGCCCGTGGTGACGATCTTTTCGGCATTGGTGACCACCACACAGTCACCCATGTCAAGATGAGGAGAAAAGGTGGGCTTGTGCTTGCCCCGCAGTATCGTTGCGATTCTGGTGGCAAAGCGGCCCAATACCTGTCCTTCGGCATCGGCCACGAACCACTCGTGATTAATATCTTTAGCTTTGAGCACAAACGTCTTCATAAAAATCCATTCCAGTACAGCAGGAAAAATTACCGGTATTACTCAAAGCCGGTCAAGCCTTTTCAATCCCGTAAATACCAAGCGCGGTCAGTACCGTAGCCTGGACGCGTCGGCCGGGATCTCCGGCTCCTTTCGGAAGTAACTGCCGGGCATAGGCAATCAACGGTAGTGCTTGGGCATGCAGCAGGGCACCCGGCAGCAGCAACGGTAGGGCAGGGCATGAGGTGAGGCGGTCCAGCAGCATGGCGGGGAAGTTAGGGCAGTGATAGCGGGACAGGGAAGGAGGAAGGGGGCCGGCTAGGGATCAGATTGCTTTTACTCGCTGGATAATGGTCAGCTTAGCCGGCGCAAATGCAGCGCAGCATAATCTGCGTCCGTGTTGAAGCTGTTGTTAGGGCTATACAAGTTCATTTTGCAGCATTTTACCTTCAATTAGTGAAGAGAGGGCCATGCGAAGGGCCTGAGATACTCGCGCTGCGTATTCAGATGAAAATATTCTTGCAGGGTGTTGGGGGGACCTTAATAGGGCACAGCCATTTAGTTCACCATAACCCTTGATTAGCGACGCGTCGAGTTCCCAATGGAAGCTATTTTTATTGGCCCTTATTTTAGCCGATTTAGATTCAGAGTATTCCAACTGATACGACTGCTCTTGCAACAAGGTAACGAGAATTTTATAAGCCCTTTTTCCAAGCGCAACAATTATCTTTGGAGAAACAGCATTGATTAGGTGCTTTACTTCATCAATACCTTCTTTGATTCTGCTCTCTGGAACCTCTGATGCAACAGGGTTTTGAATCCAATCAAAATTTGCGAATGCAAAAAGCTTGTAGCCGCCTTCTTCTAGCGTGATATCAAGGAGAGATTCCACAATTGGTTTTAAAGAGTTTTTGAATCCGTTGCTCCATTCAACAAATGGCTCTATATAATCAACGTTCCAATAAGCATTTTCGGTTTTTCTCATGCGAGGCTTATATTCACTTTTTACGGTGCCGCCGCCAGGACTAAGTCCAACGAATAGCAAAGGCGCATTTATAGCGCCGTAACAACCATCTGGCCATTCAACAGTAGGTTTTGGGAGTTCCCGTTGTTCCCTTAATCTTTCTAATATCTCTTCCTTAAACATCTAAACCTCGAAAGCCCTAACAAATGAGTTCAGCCGCGTGCGGACCATTCCTCTCCGACTTGAATCATTATACCAGGTTTCCATCTTCACCGCACGTCGACTAATCACCGCAGTAGCACGTCGGCTGCAACCGCTTGTTCTGCTCAGACTCTGTCCCGCCAATACCCTGGACGACGATGGAGGTCAGCAACGGCAATGATTCGCAACATGTCAGACTTGACTTGGTAGATCACCCCGAAAGGAAACCGATTGACCAGGCATCGTCGAGTGTGCTTGGACATTGACATCCAGGCCCGGGGGTAGGCGATGATGCGAGCAATTGTGGCGTATACCTCTTCCGCGAACTCTATTCCAAGGCCGGGTTGACGCTCTTCGTAATAGGCCATAACCTTGTCGAATTCCGCATCGGCGTCCGGGTGAAAGTAGAATCTCAACGGCGGTGCTTTTGGCGCAGCTTTGCGAATACCTCCTCGCCTGGAATGAGTTCCACTTCGCCCCGATCCATCTGGGCGACCCGTCGCTCAGCCTCCTCCGCCCACTCACGGTCGATCTCCGGCTTAGTTGGAAGATTAAGGCTGGCCAGCAACTTATCGACCAAACTTATCCGTGCCTCGGCCGGCAGAGAGAGAACTTCGTCCATTACTTTGTCCGAAACCGTCGCCATATCCTACCTCCTTACAACAGATATTCAACCACAGAATGTGCTTAAAAGTAATCCCTTATGAGCAGAACTATCATTTATGAAGAAACGCTAGATACCCCGAGAATATGGTATTCGGCTTATCACCAAGCCGATGTTACATATTAAGGCCCGAGATTTCAAATAATAATGATTGTAATCAGCCTCCGCGTTCCTTCGACCTCACTCAGGACAAGCTTCTGTGGTGAAGCTCTCCCTACAGCCTTAACAATCAACAACTGACCACGGACTACTAACAATTGTCCTAACCCCTTATCAGGTACAGGTATACCAGCTGCCCCGGCTGATGGTGGCCACCACCCGGCCGTTGAAGGTCATACCCAGCATGGGGGTATTCCGGGAGCGGGAATGTATATCTTTTTCGGTAAAGGTCCAGGTTTCATCGGGCCGCAACACCACCAGCTCGGCCGGTGATCCCGGCTCCAGGGGAGTGAGCTCCAGTCCCAGCGCCCGGGCCGGGCCCACAGTGAGCAGATCGATCAATTTCTCGATGGCCAGTCCCGCCGGTCCCAGCACCGTGTTAGCCAGCCCAAAGGCCGACTCCAGGCCGATCATCCCGAAGGGAGCCTGGATCATATCCTGCTCCTTCTCTTCCACGGTATGGGGGGCATGATCGGTGGCGATGCAGTCGATGGCGCCATCCATCAGTCCTCTGACCACGGCCTGGCGGTCGGCCTCGGTTCGCAACGGCGGCGCTACCTTGGCATTGGTGTCGAATTGCCGCAGGGCCTCCTCCGTCAGCCCCAGATGATGGGGGGTAGCCTCGGCGGTGATGGGCACACCGGCCTCCTTGAAACGCCGTACCAGGTCTACCGTCAGGGCGGTGCTGACGTGGGGTACGTGCAGCCGGCCGCCGGTCTCCTGGGCGATGAGCAGGTCCCGATGGACCATGGCCGCTTCCGCCTCAACCGGGTTGCCCGGCAGCCCCAGCCGGGTGGAAAGGGCACTCTGGTTCATCACTCCGCCGTCACGGAGCGGGAGGTCCTCAGCGTGATTAATGATCGGGGTGCCCACATCCTTAGTATATTGCAGCGCTCTGCGAAGAACCTGGCCATCGGCTATGGGGTTGCCGTCATCTGAAAAGGCCAGCGCCCCGGCAGCCTGCATTTCCAGCAGCTCCGCCAGCTCCAGCCCTTCCCGGCCCCGGCTGATGGCGCCTATTACATATAAGACAATTGGTAGCCGCTCGGCCTTTTCCAGCAGTGAGCGTACCATCTCCGGCGAGTCGATGGCCGGCAAGGTGTTGGGCATCACCGCCACGCGGGTAAAACCACCGGCCAGGGCGGCCCGGGAACCACTTTCAAGCGATTCCTGATCCTCCCGGCCCGGCTCCCGGAAATGGGCATGGATATCGATGAAACCGTGAGTGACCAGCGCACCGCGGGCATCCAACCGTTCTACCTTCGCGGCCCCCAGTTTTTCAGGCTCGATCAACCGGCCGTTTTTCACCGCCAGATCACCCCGGCGGGTTTTACCGGTGGCAGGATCGTATATGGTGGCTCCCTCGATCAGCAGCGCCTTGGGGAGCGGGGCAATGCGGCCCATCAGGCCTCCTCCAACAATTCACGGGCCCCCAGCAGGTGGAACAGCACACTCATGCGCACCGCCACCCCGTTGAGCACCTGGTCTAAGATTATGGCCTGGTCGCCGTCGGCCACATCGCTGTCGATTTCGACCCCCCGGTTCATGGGTCCGGGGTGCAGGATCACAATCTCCTTCTTATGCCGGGCCAGCCGCTCGACAGTGAGGCCGAACCGGTTGCGGTATTCCCGCACGGAGGGGATAATTCCCACGCCCATCCGCTCGCGTTGGATGCGCAGCACGTTCACCGCATCCGCCCACTCCAGCACGGCATCCACGTCACCATTGACCGTTACCCCCAGCTCCTCGATAAAGGGGGGAATCAGGTGTCCCGGACCGCAGACGGTCACCTCGGCGCCCATGGTGTTGAGGCCGAAAATGTTGGAGAGGGCCACCCGGCTATGGGCGATGTCGCCGATGATCCCGATTTTCAGCCCCTTTATCCGGCCGAATTTCTCCCGGATGGACATCATGTCCAGCAGGCCCTGGGTCGGGTGTTCGTGGGTGCCGTCCCCGGCGTTGATCACCACCGCATCGACGAAACGGCTGAGCTGCAACGCCGCCCCGGGCGCCGGATGGCGCATCACCACCGCATCCATCTTCATGGCATGGATGTTCCGGACAGTATCCTTCAGCCCCTCGCCTTTGCTCAGGCTGGAAGCCGCGGCGGAGAAATTGACCACCTCCGCACTCAACCGTTTTTCGGCCAACTCGAAGGAGATGCGGGTGCGGGTGGAACTCTCGAAAAACAGGTTGACCACGTTGATACCGGTGAGGATCGGGACCTTCTTGATGGGCCGGTCCAGCACGTCCCGGAAGTAAAAACCGGTGTCCAGCAGGGTCTGAATGTCTGAGCGGGACACCCCTTCCAGGCCTATCAAATTGGTTAAAGAGATGGCAGGTGTCCTCACTGGCCGTAGTCCAGCAGCAGCACCTCGTCCACGCCGTCCACCTCCACCACATGCACGTGGATGTGCTCGTTACTCGCGGTGGGAAGGTTGCGTCCCAGGTAATCGGCCCTGATGGGCAGTTCCCGATGGCCCCGATCCACCAGCACCGCCAGCTCGATAGCCGCCGGACGGCCGAAGTCCATGATACTGTTTATCGCCGCCCTTACCGTGCGCCCGGTGTAGAGCACATCGTCAACCAGGACGATTTGCAGATTGTCGACACCAAAAGGTATATTCGTCGGCCCGATTTCCGGGGAGGGCAGGTGGGTGCGAAAATCATCGCGGTAGAAGGTTACGTCCACTGTACCGAATTTTATTTCATTACCTTCGAGGTCGGCCAGCAGGTCGGCGATTCGCCGGCCAATGAATTCACCCCGGGTGCGGATGCCGATGATTGCCAGCTGCTCCAGGTTCGCGTGGCGCTCCGTGATCTCGTGGGCCAACCGCGACAGGGTGCGCTCGAACTCGTCGGCGTCCAGCAAGGTGGCCTTAACTTTTTTTTCAGTCATGTTCGGTTGATAAAATAAAACCTCCGGGCGGAGGTTGTATCCTGAAACGTGGAGCCCTGGGGACACGGGTTATGGCAATGATCGCGTTGCAGGGTCTCACTTCAAGGTGTCAATTTAGGGAGTCGTGGGGCCGCAGGACAGGACATTATCCACGGCTGACCGGCAGAACCTGATCAAAAAGACGCGTTGGGGCTAACGAGGAATAATGCCCACGGCGGGCTGTAAATTCGGTAATAATCGGGGCGTGATGGAGATGGAATTATTACAGGGCGGGACTCCCGGTGAGTGGTGAGCGTTCCCCGATAATCGGGGTCATGGGCGGCAGCCAAGTAGCTGGGGAAGTTGAAACGCTGGCCCGGGAATTGGGCCGGGCGGTGGCGCTGGAGGGTTGGATAGTGCTCAGTGGCGGTCGCGATGCGGGGGTGATGGCGGCAGTCTCAGCCGGGGCGGCCGCGGCCGGGGGAACGGTGGTGGGGATTCTTCCCGACCGGGACCTCACTGACGCCTCGCCACATTTGACCATCCCCATACGCACCGGCCTGGGTGACGCCCGTAACGTGATCAATATCTTGTCCAGTGACGTGGTGGTGGCCTTGCCCGGTGGCGCCGGCACGCTCTCCGAAATCGCCCTGGCCGTTAAAAACGGCAAACCGCTGTTACTGTTGGGCTGGAGGGAGCCGCCCCTGCCTGCAGCCGCCGGCCCCGGCATGAGCAGCTTCGGCCGGGTGTCGGAGGTGATCGCTGAAATCCGGAGCCTCATGGGGAAAGGCCTGGATCACCCCGCTGAAAGGCCTAAGTAAATATTGAATCTCGATCTACGGAACGGCATAGCTGTTCGCCGCGCTATAGATCCCGGACGCCTATGGCCCGACCAACAACAATTGGTCAGTTCCGAAGCCCTCGATCTCGAAGCGCACCTCGTAGTCCCGGCCCGGCTCCAGGGGATAAAGAGCCGCCAACGGCACCGACACCAGCACCTCTTCCCCGGATTGGGCCGTCAACCAATCCTGCTCGTCCAATGGTACGATGGAGTTTTCCCGCGGCGAGACCGGCGCCGGCTGCCCCTTTTTCCCCGAGGGTAAAACCATCAGGGATAGTTCCACCTGGGGATGGAGGAAAAGCCGGCCGCCTTCGAAGCGGAACTCAGGGAGGATGGCATCCTTTTCATGGGCGTTGCGCACTACCAGGTCCACGGTCAAGGCTTCCGCCGGGGCAGTGGCGTTCAACCGGATAAACAGCAGGTCCTTTCTCAAATAGCGCCGCACAGCCCGCCGTTTCTTGGGATCCACGAAGCTGTACCCGTCCGCCAGATAGACGTCACCCGCAGTGCGTACCAGCAGCCAGATGCCGGTGCGATCCCCCAATTGCAATGGATTGACTAAACCTGGAACTTGTGGTTCAATCCAAGTTACCGTCAGAATTTGCTCCCCGGCGCCGGCGCCAAACAAGAAGCCGACCATGTCCCCCCAAAGCACCTCCTCGGCCTCCACTGTGAGCAAGGCCATGGGCGGCGTGGAGGTGCTGTCCAACGAAACCTGGGAGAGGCGGCCCATGACTATCAGATCACTGCGCCGCACCAGCTCCCGCAACCCATGGTTCTGGGTTCCCCGGTTAGCTGCCGGGACCAGGCAGCCGGTGGCCAGCAACAGTACCAAGGCCTGCATAGGAAACAGGCGGCGGTAGCGATTCATGCCGACTGCTCCCCTACTTGCTGCACTTTCAATAGGTTGGTTGTGCCGGCCCTGCCCACCGGTATACCGGCGGTAAAAATAAAGTGGTCGCCCGGCTTAACCAGCCCTTCCCGCAGCAGCAGGCGTTCGGCGGCGGCGATCATCTCATCGGTGTTGGTGTGTTCGGGTACCTGGAAGGCCGTTACGCCCCAGCTCAATTGCAATTGGCGGCAGGTCTCCAGCAGGGGCGAAAGCGCGATAATCCGGGCCCGGGGCCGGTTGCGGGAGACACCCCGGGCAGTGATGCCGCTATGAGTCATGGTGACGATCACCGAGATATCGCTCTCCCTGACCATATTACTGGCGGCATGGCTGATGGCATTGGCGATACCGCGGCTCTGATAGTCGTCCTGCCGGCGGATCACCCGGTCGGTGGTGGCGGTCTCGGTGGTGCGGGCCACGGCGTCGAGGGTCTCCACCGCCTTTACCGGGTAGCGGCCCACGGCGGTCTCATTGGACAGCATGAGCGCATCCGTCCCGTCTAAAATGGCATTGGCTACATCATTCACTTCCGCCCTGGTGGGCGTGGGCGCGGTGACCATACTATCGAGCAATTGGGTGGCGGTCACCACCGGCTTTCCCATGGCATTGCAGCAACGGATGATGCGCTTCTGGATCAACGGCACTTCCTCCAGCGGCAGTTCCACTCCCAGATCGCCACGAGCGACCATCACTCCATCGAAGGCGGCCACGATATCCTCCAATGCCGCCACCGCTTCCGGTTTTTCGATCTTGGCCATCACCGGCAGCCGCCGCCCGGTAGCCACCATAATTTCATCGATCGCCGCCCGGTCCTGTGGGGTCCGCACGAAGGAGAGCGCCACCCAATCGATCTCGCAGGCCAGGCCGGCTCGTAACATGGCCTCATCCCGGGCCGTGAAAGCTTCCAGACCGAGGGCCACTCCGGGGAAATTGACCCCTTTTTTGGGCTTCAGCAGACCACCGTAAATCACCCTGATAAGTAAGGAAGTATCCGATAGATGCTCCACTACTTCCAGCTCGAACCGGCCATCATCGAGCTTTACCCTGGCCCGGTCCGCCACATCGATAAACTTGAGATCGGGCTGCACGACCAGATCCGCCTCGCTGCCGGTCCCCAGAACCAGTTTTTCATCGGGGACCAATTCCCTCCCTTCCCGGGGAATATTGGTTACCCTGATCTTAGGACCGGCCAAGTCCAGCAGGATCCCTATCATCAGCTGCTCGCCAGCGGCGACCTCCCTGATGAGCGCTACCATTTCAGGGATCTCCGGCGGGTCGAGATGGGCCGTATTTATCCGGGCCACATCCATGCCGGCCAGCATCAGAGCGCGCAGGCCCTGTTTATCGCCGGAGGCCGGCCCGATGGTAGCGACAATTTTGGTCCTGCGTTGGGAATCTAGAAGGTTCATTTTGGTCTGAAGCGGATAGTCCGGCGGCCGATCCCTATTCCAGCCGCCGGATCAAATTCCAGTTATACTGGTGGCGACGTTACTGACGAGCTGAAAGCGGCACAAGGAGCGAATGTTCAGGAGTTCACCCGAAATAATAGACCACATTTTCTACAACTGGCTGGGGCATCGCTCCGTTTTACCTCACCCCAGACACTTCGTGTCGCCCCTCTCCTTAAGGAGAGGGGACGGCCGCAGGACGGGGGTGAGGTTCCCCTGACCAGGCGATCCCTTATCGAATAATACTCTCTTCCACTTGTCATTTTCTACATTTCCCGATAGATTATTGCGTTACAGGCTCACCTATTCAATTTTCGGGGGAACTCCTGGTGCATGCTTTATCGACGATGGCCGATTAGTTGCGTGAGCCAATTATTTTGCCGCCAGTCCCGAAGGGAACCGCTCCCCGGAAGAGAGCACGCCCCACTTCCAGATCGGCACCCGGCGCTTCAATTGATCCACCATCCAGGTCACCGCTTCCAGGGCAGCTTCCCGATGCCGGGCCCGGGCCACCACCCGCAATGAGACTGCCCCCACCGGCACCTCCCCTATCCGATGATGGCAGGTAAGGTCCAGGAGGGAATAGCGGCTGGCCGTTTCCTCACCGATGGCGCGTAGCTCATTATCGGCCAGTGAGGCATAAGCCTCGTAATACAGGGCCACAATCTCCTGGCCCTGCTCCCGATCCCGCACCCGGCCGTGGAAAATTACTTCTGCGCCTGTTTCCGTCAGGTCCTGAGCTTCCGCCAATTGTGGCAGCGGTCCCTCCAGCAGCTCGGTCATCACCATCTTCAACCGCCCTGCACGGGTGGAATCAGGGCTACCTCGTCACCGGCCTGGAGGATGGTATCTTCAGGGGCAAACTGCCCATTAACGGCCACCCGCATGGGCATTCCGGCCAGGCGCTCCTCAAGCATTTCCCGGATATGGCCTACCAGGTCGGCGGCCGTGGAGCCGGCTGCCAAGGTGATGGTCAACTTTCCGCTGCCCAGTGCGTGCCGCAGGTGGGAAAAAAGTAACACGGTGATTTTCACCTCCGGCCCGGTCATGCTTCCCCCGGCAACAGAGTCCAGGGCAGCAACCGGACGGAGATTTCCGCCCCTTCCTCAAGCGGGCCTTCACCTGGTGATACTGACAGGATGCAATTGGCCTTAAGGGTGGTGGTGAACATGTGAGAGCCGCGCTTCCCGGAGGGCCGCACCATGAGCCGGCCAGCCTGCACCCAGGCCTCCCCGAGCAGGAAGCGCCAGAGCTTTTGCTCCCGGGGATAGGGGGCCGACAATGTCCCTTGCAGTTGGGGCCTGGGAGCTAAACCCTGGAGGCGCTCCAGCGTGGGCCAAATGAACTCCATGAAGCAGATGAATGCTGAGACCGGGTTCCCCGGTAAACCGAACACCAGGGTGTCGGGGCCGGTACCGAAGTAGAGCGGTTTGCCCGGCTTCTGAGCCACCCGCCAGAACTGTTCCCGGATGCCCTGTGACCGTAAAACTTCCCGGACATGATCGAAGCGCCCCATGGATACACCGCCGCTAACCATCAACAATTTAGCCTGTTCCAAGGCTTGGGCGACACTGTCCCGCTGAGCCTGCTGGTCATCAGGTACGGTCTCAGCTGAGATTATAGTAGCCCCGGCCAGCTCCGCCAGGGTACGCAGCACCGGTAGATTGGAATTATATATCATCCCCGGAGATAAGGGTTCTCCCGGCCGGACCAGTTCGTTCCCCGTGGTGATCAGGGCTACCGGGGGCCGGAGATAAACAGACGCTGTATCCAGACCGCAGCCCGCCAGGATGCCCAACTCACCCGGCCCAAATCGAGTACCCGGGGTCAGCAGCAGCTCCCCGGCTGGGATTTCCTCACCGGCCTGACGCATGTTTTCTCCAACCTGGGGAGCGTGGTAAACCTGCACCGGCTCCTTATCGAAGCCGCTGGTATCCTCCACTTTGACCACGGCGTCGGCCCCCTCAGGGATGGCCGCTCCGGTCATCACCTGCCGGCATTCTCCATGACCGACGACCCCCGGCTCCCGAGCCCCGGCAGCGGTGACCCCCACCAAACGTAGAGCGACGGGGTTTTGTCCGTCGGCGCGGGCCAGATCGGCGGTACGGACCGCAAAGCCATCCATGGCGGAGTCTGTGTACCGCGGCCGGGGAAAGGGGGCCAATATAGGCTCCGCCAGCACCCGGCCGGTCAATTCGGCCAAGGGGACCCGCTCCGGCGTTGGAACGGGGACGGCGGCCGCCACGATTTTCTGGGCTTCCGGAACGCTCTTCATAGCAGTTGCCCCCCAATTGACACCAAGGCCATCAGGATCACTACCCCCAAAATTAGTTGCACCGACCGGGGCTTGAGCCGGGCGGCGCCCAGATACGAGCCGATCCCGGCGCCCACAATTACGGCCACCACCAGCGGCACAATCAGGTCAGGATCAAACGCTTGCCGGTTGAAACGGGCAAACAGTCCCATGGCCGAGTTAACCCATACAAAAACCGCCCCGGCCCCAGCCGCCTCCTGCTCCCTGGCCAAACTTAACATAATCATGAGGGGTACCAGCAGGATACCGCCGCCGATACCCACTGTACCGGCTACAAATCCCAGCGCAGCGCCCGAGGCCAGCATGGTTGCCCGGCGCCCGAGATGATTGAGGTGCAAGTTAAAGGTGACTTCGCGCCAAAGATAAATGCGCAGCGCCACGAACAGCAGCGTAATAAATAGCAGCCATAGGAAAGTTAGCCGGGACAACTGCAGCGATCCGCCCAAATAAGCCATAGGTAGCGAGGTGATCAGGAACGGCCAGATCAGGTCGAAGCGGATGTGGCCGTGGCGGCGGAAATTGTAGATTCCCACGCTGGTGACCACCAGGTTGAGCGACAGGGAAATGGTGGGCAGTTGTTGGTGGTCCATACCGGTTAGCGCCAATATGGCCACGTAAGTGGAGCCTCCACCCAGCCCCACCGCGGAATAGACCAGGGCCACCACCAGGAAGATCAGGGGCAGCAGGAAAGTAGTCATACTGGTGAGTTGGCGGGGCTAATCGCCGTGCCCGGCGCCTTTTTGCACCTCAAAGGCGTGGAAAATGGCCGGGATCAGTACCGTCAAAGCGTCCCGGCAGGCGGCCGAGCTGCCCGGGAGAGAAACGATGATCCCCTTGCCGGCTGTCCCAACCGCCAGTTTGGAGAGCATGGCCAGGGGGGTTTGGGTGCGCCCCACGGCATGCAGGGCCTGCTCCACCCCCGGCAAGCGGTCGTCCAGCAGCTGCTCCAGGGTGGGAATAGTAATATCCCGGGGACCAAGTCCGGTGCCTCCGGTGGTAATCAGCAGTTCAATACCTTGGTCGAGGAATTTCCGGGCGGCGGCTAACAGTTGGTCAGGCTCGTCTGGTACCACCAACACGGGGTCCACCTGGCAACCGGCCTGCAGAAAGCCCTCCCGCAGGAGGGCCCCGGAA
>JADFMC010000025.1 GCA_022564085.1 Fidelibacterota bacterium
CCTTTGCCCATCCGGGTCTCGGCCGGCTTCTGAGTGATAGCCTTGTCGGGAAAGATCCGGATCCACATGCGGCCGAATTTGCGGATCTTGCGGGTGATGGCGACCCGGGCCGATTCAATCTGGCGGCTGGTGATCCAACCGTTCTCCATGGCCTTCAGCCCGAATGTGCCGAAAGCCACGTGATTCCCCCGGGTAGCCATCCCCCGACGGTGGCCCCGGTGCGGCTTGCGATATTTTACCTTCTTGGGCGCTAACATGATTCCTCAGCTGCGGGCGGACGATTTAATGGGGGCCTCGCCGTTGCAGATCCAAACTTTTACACCGATCGTACCGTAGGTGGTTTTGGCTTCCACCACGGCATAATCGATGTCGGCCCGGATGGTATGCAGCGGTACCCGGCCTTCGCGGAAGGTCTCGGTGCGGCTCATCTCCGACCCGCCCAGACGGCCCGACAAACAGATCCTGATCCCCTCAGCGCCCATTCGCATGGTAGCCTGGATCGATTTCTTGGCGGCCCGCCTGAATGAAATTTTCTTAAGTAACTGCTGCGCAATGCTCTCGCCCACCAGCCGCGCATCGAGTTCCGGCCGTTTCACTTCGCTGACGTTGAGCTGCACCTCCTGCCCCAACAGCCGGCGAATCTCGCTGCGCAGACGCTCAACTTCCTCACCTCCCCGACCGATTACAATGCCCGGACGGCTGGTATGAATTGTGAGTGTCACCTTTTTTGCAGTCCGGCTGATTTCAATCCGCGAGATACCGGCATTGGACAAACGATGGTTGATGTACCGCCTTAGAATGAAATCTTCATGAAGCTTTTCGGCGAAAGAGCCGGACTCAAACCAGGTGGACAACCACGGTTTATTGATCCCCAGCCGGAAACCGATCGGATGTGTTTTCTGTCCCAAAATTTACTCTCCGGCCTTCCCTGGGAAGTCCTTTTCGGCCACCACCAGTGTGAGGTGGCTGGTACGTTTCAAGATTCGATTGGCACGACCCATGGCCCGGGCCCGCCAGCGCTTTAATGTGGCCCCACCATCCACTACAGCCAACTTGACATACAGGTTATCCACGTCAACTTCCTTGGCATCGGGGGCGTTCATCATATTGGCGATAGCCGAACGCAGCGTCTTTTCCACAAACACCGAGGCCTTGGTGGGCGAGAAATGCAGCACGTTCAAGGCCTTGTTCACATCCTCCCCCCTGACCATATGCAGTACCCGGTTTATCTTCCGGGGCGACTGATGCAGAAAACGCGCGCGGGCGATCTTTTCCATCGCTAGGCGCCCTTCTTCCGTTCTGGGTGGCCGCGAAAGATGCGGGTCGGCGAAAACTCGCCCAACTTGTGGCCCACCATGTTCTCGGAGATAAATACCGGGATAAATTTGTTGCCGTTATGGACGGCAAATGTGTGGCCCACAAAATCCGGCGTGATAGTGGAGCGCCGGGCCCAGGTTTTGATCACCATCTTTTTCTTCGAACGGTTCAACGCTTCTATTTTCAGTACCAGATTCTCAGAAACATAGGGACCTTTTTTCACTGAACGCGGCATTTCTAAGACCTTCGCTTGATGATATAGCGGTCAGAGGGATGCTTTTTCTTCCTGGTTTTAAACCCCTTGGAAGGAATCCCGTTAGGCGAAACCGGCTGCCGTCCCCCCGACGAGCGCCCTTCCCCGCCACCCATGGGATGGTCCACCGGGTTCATGGCCACTCCCCGTACTTTGGGTCGGCGACCCATCCAGCGCGAGCGGCCCGCTTTGCCGATTTTAATGTTTTCGTGACTCTTATTGCCCACTTCTCCCACGGTAGCCATACAGGCCTCCGGAATCAACCGCACTTCGCCCGAGGGCAGTTTCAGAGTAACCATGCCGCCCTCCTTGGCCATGAGACGGGCCGCTGCTCCGGCGCTGCGGGCCAGTTGCCCGCCCTTACCGGGCTTCATCTCCACATTGTGCACCATCAACCCGGCCGGCACTTCCGACAACGGCATGGCATTGCCCGCCCGGAGCGGAGTCCGGCTACGGGAGGCGATGATCTCGTCCCCCACCTTCAGGCCGTCGGGCGCCAGAATGTAACGCTTATCGCCGTCAGGGTAAAAAATAAGGGCAATGCGGCACGAGCGGTTCGGGTCGTACTCGATAGTGCGCACTGTGCCTGCAATGTCGTACTTGTTGCGCTTAAAGTCGATGATCCGGTAACGCCGCCGATGACCGCCCCCCCGATGGCGCATGGTGATGCGGCCATGGTTGTTGCGGCCGCCCGTTTTCCGTAAGGCCTCGGTAAGCGATTTCTCCGGACTGTCGGTAGTCAGCTCCTCGAATGTGGATACCGACATAAAGCGCTGGCCGGGAGTTTGGGGTCTTATAAGCCGGGTAGGCATGCTTAGCCGCCGCCCTCAACCTCAAAGAAGTCGATCTTGTCGCCCTCTTTTAAGGTAACTATCGCCCGCTTCCAGTTTGAGCGCCGCCCCATGGTCCGCAGGGCCCGGCCATTGCTGCGCATGGTCATCCCCTTGGTCTTGCCCCGGCGGTTCTGGGTGGCTACCTTCTCCACGGTGACTTCGAATTTGGCCTCTACCGCCGCCTTGATCTCGTGCTTGTTGGCAGCGGGATGGACCACAAAGCCGTACTTCCGTTCCGATTCCTCCAGACGACTCATTTTCTCGGTGAGGATCGGTCTTTGGATGATATAAGTCTTCAGCGTCATATTATTTGCTCAAGGCCGCCTGCAACTGTTTGACGCCCTCCCGGTCTATCAACAGGTAGTCGCTGGACCACAGATCGTTAGTGGACACCTCCGCCGCTGCCTTGACCCGCACACCGGGCAAATTCCGGCTGGACAGCCACAGGTTGCGGTTGGGCTCACCGGCCAGGATCATTAACCGCCGGCCCTTTAGCCCCAGCGCCTCCAGGGCGGCGTGCATCTCACGGGTGCGGGGCGCTTCCAGGTCGAACTGCTCCACCACCACTATCCGCTTTTCCTGGGCCATAACCGACAACATCGACCGGCGGGCCAAGGCCTTGACTTTGCGATTGATTCGCATCTGGTAGTCGCGCGGTTTAGGTCCGAAGGCCACCCCGCCTCCGGTCCGGATCGGACTGCCGGCATCCCCCACACGGGCCCGGCCGGTGCCTTTCTGGCGGTGCAGCTTGACGCCGCTGCCGCGCACCTCGCCCCGGTTCTTGGTGGAGGCGTTCCCTTGGCGGCGGTTAGCCAACTCGACTCTCACGGCCGCGTGGATCGACGTCTGGTGAGGCTCGATCCCGAACACCTCCTTCTTCAAGTCAATCTGCTTGCCGGCCGGAGAACCGTCAAAATTGCGAATGTCGAGTTTCATACTTGCCTGGTCACGTACACTGTGCCGTTGGGGGGACCCGGTACGGCTCCCAACACTAAAATCTGATTCGAATCGGGCAATATCTTAACCACTTTGAGGTTCCGCGCCGTGAAACGGGCAGCGCCGCTGTGGCCGGCCATTTTAAGTCCCGGAAACACCCGGGACGGATCGGAACTGGCGCCCACTGACCCCCCGGCCCGCAGTTGGTCCTTCTTGCCGTGGGAGGCCCGGCCGCCGTGGAACCCGTGGCGCTTCATCACCCCGGTAAAGCCCTTGCCCTTGGTGGTACCCACAACTTTCACCCGGTCCCCAACTTGAAAGATATCCACGGTGATCACGTCGCCTACCTGATGCTCGGCGTCGGTGCGGAATTCGCGCAGCACCCGGGCCGGATTGATTCCCGCCTTCTTGAAGTGGCCCATTAGCGGCCGGGACGTTTTGCTTTCTTTGCGCTCGCCAAATGCTAACTGCACCGCCCGGTAGCCGTCGGTTTCGCCGGTTTTCACCTGGCAGACGATACAGGGGCCGGCAGTGATCACCGTCACCGGCAGATCGCGGCCGTGCTCATCAAAAATCCTGGTCATCCCAACTTTTGTGCCGATGATGGAGTCCATGATCAAGCCCGGATCTCAACGTCGACGCCGGCGGGCAGGTCGAGCTTCATCAGCGCGTCCACCGTCTTGGTTGTGGAGTTATGGATATCGATGATCCGCTTGTGCACCTTGGTCTGAAACTGCTCCCGTGATTTCTTATCCACGTGCGGCGACCGGTTCACAGTATAAATAGTCCGCTGGGTAGGCAACGGTATGGGGCCGGAAACCAGGGCCCCGGTGTTCTTGGCCGTGCGCACGATCTTCTCGCTGGACTTGTCCAGCAGAATGTGGTCGTAAGCCTTCAGACTGATTCTAATCTTTTGACCGGCCATTTTAGCCCCCATACCTCACGATTTATTCCACCACCTGTGTAACGACGCCCGCGCCCACGGTATGGCCCCCTTCGCGGATGGCGAAGCGCAACTCCTGGTCCATGGCGATGGGCATTATGAGCTCCACGTCGATGTTCACGTTATCGCCGGGCATCACCATCTCCACCCCCGCGGGCAACTGCACCGAACCGGTCACGTCGGTGGTACGGAAATAAAACTGGGGACGGTAGCCGTTGAAAAACGGCGTGTGACGGCCGCCCTCCTCCTTCTTGAGCACATATACTTCGGCCTTAAACTTGGTGTGCGGCGTGATGGAACCGGGCTTGGCAGCCACCATCCCCCGGCGCAGAAATTCCTTGTCCACCCCTCGCAGCAATAGCCCCACATTGTCGCCCGCCTCGCCCGAATCGAGCAACT
This sequence comes from Fidelibacterota bacterium, assembly GCA_022564085.1. Lineage (GTDB taxonomy): Bacteria > Fidelibacterota > Marinisomatia > SCGC-AAA003-L08 > TS1B11 > JACZSB01. The sequence continues at coordinate 4,682 of JADFMC010000025.1, forward strand.
TGCGGAACATCTCCACACCGGTAACCACCGTCTTCTCATCGGCCCCCAGACCCACCAATTCCACCTCGTCGCCCACCTTGATCACACCCTGCTCGATGCGCCCCGTGCCCACCGTGCCGCGGCCGGTGATGGAGAATACGTCCTCCACCGGCATCAAAAACGGCTTGTCGATGGCCCGCTTGGGTATCGGGATGAAATTGTCCACGGCATCGAGCAACTGGGTAATGCACTCCACGTCCGGACCGGTGCCGTCGCTGTTGAGTGCTTTTAAGGCCGAGCCCCGGATGATGGGGGTGTCGTCGCCGGGAAAATCGTACTCGTTGAGCAGGTCGCGCAACTCCACCTCGACCAGCTCCAACAACTCCTCGTCGTCCACCTGGTCGACCTTGTTCATAAACACCACCATGGAGGGCACGTTCACCTGGCGGGCCAGCAGCACGTGCTCACGGGTCTGGGGCATGGGGCCGTCGGCGGCGCTCACCACCAGGATCGCCCCGTCCATCTGGGCCGCGCCGGTGATCATATTTTTGATGTAGTCCGCATGTCCGGGGCAGTCCACATGGGCATAGTGCCGCTTGTCGGTCTCATACTCCACGTGCGCCGTCTGGATGGTGATGCCCCGCTCGCGCTCCTCAGGGGCGTTGTCGATGTCGTCGAACGACATGCTCTGGGCCAGGCCGCGCTGGCTCAGGACGTGCGTGATGGCCGCCGTCAAGGTGGTCTTGCCGTGGTCCACGTGACCGATGGTGCCCACGTTCACGTGCGGCTTGTTGCGGATATATTTTTCCTTCGCCATGTGTGGTAAAGCCCTTTCCTAAAAACTATGCTTCAATTTTGCCGTGCACCCGTTCCATGATCCGTTCTTTCACTGAGGCCGGCACAGCCGCGTGGTGAGAAAACTGCATGGTGAATATGGCCCGTCCCTGCGTCAGGGAACGCAGGTCGGTGGCATAGCCGAACATCTCCGATAGGGGGATCTCGGCATTGACTACCTGGGCGTCCTTGCGTTTCTCCATCCCTTTAATGTGCCCTCGACGGCTGGTCAGATCGCCCATGACATCGCCCAGGTAGTCCTCGGCCACGACCACCTCCACCGCCATCATCGGCTCCATCAGCACTGGATCAGCCCGCCGGACCGCCTCTTTGACCGCCATTGATCCGGCCACCCGGAAGGCGATCTCCGATGAGTCAACATCGTGATACGAGCCATCATAAAGTTCCACCACCACATCTTCCATCGGGTACCCCGCCAAGATACCATTCTTCAAAGCCTCTTGAATGCCGTTATCCACAGCGCTGATGTATTCCCGGGGAATCACACCGCCTTTGATCTTTTCGATGAAAAGATAGCCCTCACCCGGTTCATTGGGCCGCACCCTCACATTGCAATGGCCGTACTGGCCGTGCCCACCCGACTGGCGCACGAACCGTCCCTCGCCTTGGGCCTCGCTGGTTATGCTCTCTTTATAGGCCACCTGGGGTGCGCCGGTCTTGGCGTGGACATTGAATTCCCGCTTGAGCCGCTCCACCAGAATTTCCAGGTGTAACTCCCCCATACCGGCGATAATAGTCTGACCGGTTTCCTCGTCGTTGTGTACCTTGAAAGTGGGATCTTCCTCCGCCAACTTAGCCAGGCCCACACCCATGGCATCACTATCGGCTTTTGAGGCCGGTTCAACCGCGACGTGGATCACCGGCGTGGGGAAATCCATTTTTTCAAGCAAGATCGGCGACTTAATGTCGGCCAGTGTATCGCCGGTGCGGGTATTTTTTAGGCCTACCATGGCGGCGATCTCTCCGGCGCTAACCTGCTTGCGCTCCTCGCGCTTGTCGGCGTGCATCAGCATCAGGCGCCCCACGCGTTCTTTCTTGCCGGTATTCACATTCAGCACAAAATCACCGGTCTTGACCTGGCCTGAGTAGACCCGGAAAAATGTCAGCCGGCCAACATAAGGATCGGTCATAATTTTGAATGCCAGGGCCGCGAAGGGGGCATCGTCGCTCGGTTCCCGGGTGATTACGTCGCGGCCGTTGGCGTCAAAGCCCTCCACGGGGCCCACGTCTAAGGGCGAAGGCAGGTAGTCCACCACCGCGTCCAACAGCCGCTGGATGCCCTTGTTCTTGAATGCGGATCCGCACAGGGTGGGGATCATGGAACCGTCGATGCAGGCCTGCCGGATGGCCACCCGGATTTCGTCGCCGGTCAGGGTCTGCCCATCAAGATATTTTTCCATCAAGGTCTCATCGTAGTTGGCGATTTCCTCCAGCAGGTGCAGGCGCCATTTCTGAACGTCCTCCTCCATGTCAGAGGGTATTTCGCCGTACTCGAAGTGGACTCCGTGCTCATCCACGTAGAGGATGGCCCGCATGCTCACCAGATCGATAAGACCGGTGAACAGGTCCCCTGCGCCGATAGGCAGCACAATGGGTACCGGATTGGTTCCCAGGCGCTTCTTGATCATCTCCCGGACGTGGTAGAAATCAGCGCCTACCCGGTCCATTTTGTTGACAAAAGCGATCCGGGGCACGCCGTATTTATCGGCCTGGCGCCAGACCGTCTCCGACTGCGGCTCCACACCGCCCACGGCACAAAAAACCGCGATGGCCCCATCTAGGACCCGCAGGGAGCGCTCCACCTCCATAGTGAAATCAACGTGCCCGGGGGTATCGATAATATTAATGCGGGTGTCACCCCAGAAAGTCGTGGTGGCGGCGGAGGTGATGGTAATCCCCCGCTCCTTCTCCTGTGCCATCCAGTCCATGGTTGCAGCGCCGTCGTGGACTTCACCCAGCCGATGAACCCGGCCGGTGTAGAACAGGATCCGCTCGGTCGTAGTGGTTTTACCGGCATCAATGTGGGCCATTATGCCGATGTTGCGAACATTCTTTAGGGCTGTATTTTCCACTGGTCAACTGGATATCGTTCTGGCGTGATTATCTGAAGTGGGCGAAGGCTTTATTGGCCTCGGCCATTCGATGAGTATCTTCTTTCTTTTTGACTGCGCCACCGTCCTGGTTGGCCGCCGCAATCAGTTCAGCCGCCAGCCGGTCGGTCATGGTTTTACCACCCCGTTTGCGAGCAAATGAAATCAGCCAGCGCATGGCTAGAGCCTGTCGCCGGCGGCTACTGACCTCCCGGGGCACCTGGTAAGTCGATCCGCCGATCCGTTTGGATTTGACTTCCAGCCGCGGTCCCACATTCTCCAGAGCCTGTTTGAAAGTCTCCAGCCCGTCCACTTTGGCTTTAGCTTTGATATTTTCCAGGGCGGTGTAGAAAATGGACTCGGCCACCGGCTTATTGCCCTTGAACATCAGGTTGTTGATGAATTTTGCCACCACCACATCATTATAAATGGGGTCCGGTTGAATAACTCTTGATTCCGGTCTGCGCCTCCTGGCCATAATTAACTCTGGGGTCGTTTGGCGCCGTAGCGCGAACGGCTGGTACGGCGGCCCTCGACCCCGGCCGTATCCAGCACTCCGCGAATGATATGATATCTCACGCCCGGCAAATCTTTTACCCGTCCGCCTTCAATCAAAACAATAGAGTGTTCCTGCAAGTTATGACCCTCTCCGGGAATATAGGCGGTCACTTCAATACCGTTGGTCAGCCGTACCCGGGCCACTTTTCTCAAGGCCGAATTGGGTTTCTTGGGCGTGGTGGTATACACCCGGGTACATACCCCGCGCTTTTGCGGATTGCCGCGCAGGGCCGGCGTGGCTTTTCGCTTCACCACCCGTTTTCGTCCCTTGCGGACTAGTTGATTTAGAGTCGGCAACTATACTCCCTATATACCTTTGAATTCAGCCTCGCAACTTAATTCGCCGACCTTCTGCATGTCAACGAACTTAAGGCCGCTTTTATATATTGATTATGCTCGAACCAGCAGGTCAAATATCAGCAAACGGGGTTAGGGGCGCGCGGGATTCATCTTCATCCGGTTCCACCGGTTCCGGTTCGGGATCCGGATTTACCACCAACAGCTTCCGATAGCGGGCCATGCCGGTGCCGGCCGGAATCAGCCGACCCATTACAATATTCTCCTTGAGACCGCGGAGATAATCGGTTTTACCCTCCACGGCGGCATCCGTCAATACTCTGGTTGTTTCCTGGAAAGAAGCGGCTGAGATGAAACTTTCGGTATTCAGCGACGCCCGGGTAATACCCAGGAGCAGTGGTAAGAAAGTGGCCGGCCGGGCGGCCCTCGATTTGGCCGTTTTCGAGCCTGCCGTCTTTAGGTCGGCATTTATATCCTTGACCTCTGCCTTGGTGTAGATCCGTCCTTCCACCAATTCGGAATCGCCGGATTTGGTTATCACCACCTGCTTGAGTAGCGCGTCATTACTCCGGCGGACCACAAAACGGTTCATCCGGTCACCTTTCAAGAAGTTGTTGTCTCCCGGATCATCGATTTTCACTCGCTGCATCATCTGCCGCACGATCACCTCGATGTGCTTGTCGTTGATACGCACCCCCTGGAGGCGATATACTTCCTGGATCTCATTCACCAGGTATTCCTGCACCCGGGCCGGGCCGCCGATCTTCAGGATATCCTGGGGGGCCACTGAGCCATCACACAACCGGTCACCCGAGCGGACCATGTCGCCTTCGTGCACGATCACGTGCTTACCATAGGGAATGTTATACTTCATTTTGGAGTCGTCAGCGCTCCGGACGATAATCTCCCTTATCCCCCGCCGAGTCTTGCCGAATTCCACCTGGCCGTCAATTTCTGAAACCACGGCCGGATTGGACGGCTGGCGGGCTTCGAACAGTTCCGCCACGCGCGGCAGGCCTCCGGTGATATCCCTGGTTTTTCCGATCTCCCGAGAAATCTTGACCAATACCTGCCCGGCTCCCACGTTGACGCCGTTGCGCACCATCAAGTTGGATTTTACCGGAAGGACCGAACCGCCCCCCGTAATTACGCCGCCTTGATCATCGATAATTTCGATATGCGGACTTAAGTTGCGATTCTTGGATTCGACGATCACCTTCCGTTTCTTGCCCCCCTCGACCGCCTCCTCGACGTAAGTCTCGTTCTCGATCATGTCCACGAAACGGACCTGGCCGCTACGCCGGGCCAGGATGACATCGGTATACGGGTCCCAGGCGAATAGGGTTTCACCAACTTCCACATCCTGGCCATCCTCGACCTGCAGGCGGGCGCCGTAAGGCACGGTAAAGTTGGAGAGCACCCGGTTGTTTTCGTCCATCACATCAATTTTACCATTCCGCACCAGTACCACCCGCACCAGGCCGTGGGTCTCATCCTGTATTTCCGCGATATCGAAGTTGGGCGAGAACTGAATTTTACCGGCCTTCTTGGTGGGCATTTCAGACTGCTCGATCACCCGGGAGGCGGTACCGCCGATGTGGAAGGTCCGCAGTGTCAACTGGGTCCCCGGTTCGCCGATGGATTGGGCGGCGATGATGCCTACCGCATCGCCTTCGCTTACCCAGCGGCCGGTGGCCAGATTGGTGCCATAGCAGGTGGCGCATAACCCGTACTCGGCCTCGCAAGTGAGCACTGAGCGCATGCGAACGGCCTGCACACCGGCATCGGAAATCTTCTTGCCCACGTCGCGGTCCACCAACATTCCGGCCTTGACCAACACTTTCCCGGTATCGGGATGGCGCACTTCCTCTAAGATAACTCGCCCGATGATCCGGTCTTCCAACGGCTCAACGATCTCTTCACCGTCCTTTAAATCGGTGATGGTCTCACCCTGGATGGTGCCACAGTCCTGTAGATTGATGACCACATCTTGCGCAACGTCCACTAGCCGGCGGGTGAGATAACCGGCATCGGCGGTCTTCAGCGCCGTATCAGCCAGCCCCTTGCGCGCGCCGTGAGTCGAGATAAAGTATTCCAGTACGCTCAGCCCCTCCTTGAAATTGGAGGTGATGGGATTCTCGATGATCTCATCCTTGGTACCGGTCAGGCTCTTCTGGGGTTTAGCCATTAATCCCCGCATGCCGGCCAGCTGCTTGATCTGGTCCTGGCTTCCCCGGGCGCCGGAGTCCGCCATCATAAAGACCGGATTAAATCCATCCTGGTCTTCCTCCAAACGGCTCATCATCTTCGCGGCTATGGCATTGGTGGCGTGCGTCCAGATATCGATCACTTTGTTATATCGTTCACCCTCGGTGAGAATCTGCCGGTCATATTTATCCTGTACATCGGCCACTTCCTTGGCGGCATTACGGATCAGCTCCGGTTTCTCCTCCGGTATCAGAATGTCTGAGATGGAGATGGAAGCCCCGCTGCGAGTGGCGAAATCGAATCCCATATCCTTGAGCCGATCCAGGAACTTGACCGTAATGTAGTTGCCCAGTTCTTGGAAACACTCGCCCACAATCCGTTCCAGGCTTTTCTTGGTAATCAGCTCGTCGTAATAACCGAGTCCTTCAGGCACCGTTGAGTTGAAGATGATGCGGCCCACGGTGGTGTCCCGGTGCCACACTTTCTTTAACCTCAGGTTGACGATGGCATGCAGGTCCACCGCCCCGTTCTCCCAGGCTAATTGCGCATCGTCAAAGGAATGGAAGTTGGTGCCCTCACCCAGCGCCCCTTTTTTACTGCGGGTCATGTAGTAGAAACCAAGAACCATGTCCTGCGAGGGGATAGCCACCGGGTTGCCGTGCGCCGGATGAAGAATATTGTGGCTGGAGAGCATCAGTACCCACGATTCCATCTTAGCCCGGGCCGACAGCGGTATGTGCACGGCCATCTGGTCGCCGTCAAAGTCAGCATTAAAAGCCGCCGTGACTAGGGGATGCAACTTGATGGCGCGACCATCAACCAGTACCGGCTGGAAGGCCTGGATACCCAGCCGGTGCAAGGTGGGAGCCCGGTTCAGCAGCACCGGGTGGTCCCGCACCACGTAATCCAGGACCTTCAGCACATCCGGAGATTTCTGCTCCACCATGATTTTAGCGCCCCGCGGGGTCTTGGCCATGCCCCGCAACATCAGCTCGCGAATGATCAGCGGTTTGAAAAGCTCCATGGCCATCTCTTTGGGCAGTCCGCACTGATGGAGCTTCAGCTCCGGTCCCACCACGATCACAGAGCGACCCGAATAATCCACCCGCTTGCCGAGCAGATTCTGACGG
>JADFMC010000329.1 GCA_022564085.1 Fidelibacterota bacterium
GTCCAGTACATTTTGCCCCCCGCCACATCCAAAGTGATAAAGAAGGGACTACTCAACCCGGTGAGCACGTTGTCGACATTGGATCCGTCTAGGTCGGCCCGCTGAATTTTACCGGCAGCCCTGCCGAGCCAATATACGTTGCCACCGGCCGAATCCACAGCGATACCTTCCGGAGAGGTCAATCCGGTGACCACGTCCTGCACGTTGGCGCCGTCCGGATCGGACCGCTGAATCTTGCCTAATCCGGTGTTGGCCCAATAGATCTTAGATCCGCCCCCACCCCCGCCGGGTTGAGGGGTAATGGCGATGCTATTCAGGCCGCCCAAGCCCACAAGGTTTACGGTAGTGGTGAGGGTCCTTTGAAGGTTGTTGTACTGGACGTCGAGCTCGGCGGTAAAGATTCCCGCAGTGGCGGGGGCAAAGCGCACATGGATCTCACAGCTGTCTCCCACTCCCAGGAGGGTCAACCCGTCGCAGGTGCCCGTGCCCAGGTCGGTGAAGGATCCGCTGGTGCTGATGGAAAGGCTGGTGGCGGGGGTCTCCCCTTCGTTGGTCACCGTAAAGGTGTTGTCGGCGGTGCTGCTCACAGCCGTGGCCGGATAGGTGTGCAACGCGCTGCCATTCTGACCGGTGACCACCAGGTTCGCCACCCCGGTGGATACGAGAATCAGGGAAATGGGAACCGTGTTGTCGGCGGGCTTTTGCCCGGCACAAAGGCCCATGGTGAAGCCGGAGCCGTCGGCATCGGGGGTGAAGAGGCACATGATGTTTCCGATATTGCCGTTACGGGTGATGGTCCCTGAGACCGCCCCCGTTATGGGATGATCGTACTGGGTAAAGGCGATGGCATAACTCGTATTGCTGTCCACTGAGGACTCGTCGGTGATGTCAAGAAGGCGCTGGGCATCTCCGGAACCGCCACTGAGCACCAGGCGCACGGGAATGACCGCATCACTGCCTGTGGTGCTTACAAAGAAATAACCCGCGTAGGTTCCATCGATAAGGGCGGAGCTCAGCGGGACAGCGCTCTCCACCAGGAACAGGAAGCGGCGCCCGGCCTCCGTAATGCTTACCCCGCCGATGGAGCTTAGGTAGCCGATAGCGGCCCGGTCCCCCTGTCCGCTCATGATAAGTTCTCCGTTAGTGCAGGAGGCGGGAATGATAATAGGCGTGTTGTCTGTTATCAGTGTAAAGCTGGAGAGGTTGTAGCGGTTGAGGATGATCACCACACCGGCGTTCGGATCGAAGGTGAAGTCGCCGAGGGCCACCTGAGCGTCACGGGTGACGTCAAGGGGACCGTCCCCCCACTGGCCCACCACCCAGCGGTAATTTGTGGCGACGGCGGGGCAAACGCCGACAGAGACCATGAAGCTGGCGCTTTCCTCGCTGTCTTCCGCGGGCTCTACCACCAGGGCGTAGCCCGGGATTTCCATGCCGGAGAGGGTGCTTCCCACCGGCGGCCCACCGGCGCTCGTAGTGCTTACGCCCAGGGACATGAATCCCGAACGGTTCCGGGTGTAGGATCCGTCCATGAAATCCGCACCATCAAGATCCGCATCCCAGGTGCCGGTGCCGTCAATGAAGGTGTCTCCGGTAATCGTGTAGGTCCAGATGTTGTAGAAGGTGAGGGAGGGGCTAACCGTTCCTGAAACAGTGAAGTTGAACGGGTTTTCGTCCGAGTCAGAGGTGGCAAAGCTGACGGTTCCGCTAAAGGTGCCGATGCCAACGGCGAGCAGGCGGACGGTAAACGTGGTGGTTTCACCGGCGGTGAGTTCCGTGTCCGAAGGGGCTACGAGCAGGGAGAAGCCTGCGGGAACGGAAGGCGCTCCGAGGGTAAGGGTACCTCCTCCGTCGTTCGCTACGGTATAGACAATATCAACCGGGGTTCCCTTGGGCGTTGAGCCGTAAGCCACAGAACCGCCGTCGGGAACATCTGTGGAAGTGGGGCGGGTGACCTGAATCTCCGGTTGAGGCGCGAAATCAAGGGCAACGGCCAAAGGAGGTCCGCTGGTGGCAAACACTTCCTGTAAATTGGATCCATCGAGGTTGGCCTTGAACATCTTCCAATTGACTATATCGGTTATATAAAGAGAGCCTCCATTCAAGGCAATATCTCGCGATGTACCAATTCCCGAGGTGATAATGGGCTCCAGGCCTGTTCCGTCCAGATTGGCCCGGCGAATAACAGTACTATCGACAAAATACAACTTGCCGGCGGAGAGATCTAAATCCAATCCCCTAGGCTCAGTTAGTCCTGAGGTGATAAGGTCTTCCACGCCCGTCCCATCCAGGTTGGCTCGCTGAACTTTATTGGTGCCAAAATCCGTCCAGTACATTTTGCCGTTTGCCACATCAAGCTCGATAGAGAAAGGCTTCACCAGCCCGGTGGTGACCAGGGTTTCGCAGGCGACGCGGCTTTGCGGGTCGTCCGTCAGCATCGCATCCAGCACGGCGTCGGAGATCTGATCGCATATCTTGTCCGGCTGGCCTTCGGTGACGCTTTCTGACGTGAATACCATTTCGTTCATA
>JADFMC010000330.1 GCA_022564085.1 Fidelibacterota bacterium
TAGCCTCAAGACAACCAGCACCGCCAGGGTGATCCCGCCTGCCGCCAAATCGTCAGCCATGATCCCCCATCCGCCGGGCAGCGACTGGGTCCACCCGATGGGCCCCGGCTTTAAAATATCCAGCAACCTGAATAGTATGAAAGCGACGGCAAATTGCCACAGCACCGGCCCGCACCCCAGCAGGGCCAACCATATCCCGGCTACTTCATCTATCACTATAATTGAGGGGTCGCTGATCCCGGTGCTGCGCTCGAGGTAGCCACCGGCCCAAATGCCCAGCCCGGCAGCCACAATCACCATCATTACCTGAATCCCCACAGGCTGCGGCCACAGCAGCCACCACACTACAGCGCCCCCCAGGCTGCCCCAGGTCCCCGGCGCCGGTCGCAAGAACCCTAAGCCGCCGAAAGTGCCGATGATATAAGCGATAGCCTTAATCGCTGGTATCGGCTGCTAACGGTTGGATCTGACCAGGGCCCGTATGGAAGCGCGATTACCGAATAGGTAATCCAGACCGGTATAAACGGTAACAAAGACGGTCAGGTACATGAGTATTAGAATCAGGTGCAGTTGATCAACAGCGTCCGTAATCAGGTGAACCTGGAAGGCTTTGAGGCTTAGATATGTCAGTATAAAGATAATGGCGGTTACCTGCAGGGCGGTTTTGCTCTTAGCCTGCTTGCTGGTGGCCATGGGCATTTTGTAGTATTCCAGCAGGAAGCGCAGGGCAGTGATAATCACGTCCCGCAGGACAATGGTGGCCACCATCCAGAAATAGATTACATCCATGGTCATGAAACTGATGAAGGCCGACAGCACCAGCACTTTATCGGCCAATGGATCGAGGATCTTACCCATGGTGGTTTCCACCTGGTAGCGGCGAGCCAGGCGGCCGTCCCAAATATCGGTGAGCCCGGCCAGGATGAATATCAGCAGCGCCCCGGCATAGCCGTAACCGTCGCCCCAGAATAGGAAATAGATGAATACCGGTGTCAGCACTATCCGCGAGCCGGTCAATATATTAGGCAGGAGCGTTTTCACAGGTCAACTCGGGCGGTGAAGGCGCTGGCCAGCGTGGCCTCATTGGTGAATTCCAGGTTGGTGCCCATGGGAATGCCCCGCGCCAGACGGGTAATTTTCAACGGCAGACCTTGCACCTGCTGCGCGATAAACAGCGCGGTGGTGTCCCCTTCCATACTGGGATGGGTGGCAATGATCATCTCTTTTACGTCGGCCAATCGTTCGATCAGGTCAGAGATATGCAGATCGTCCGGAGTGACTCCGTCCAGGGGTGAAATCACCCCGCCCAACACATGGTAAAGCCCCTTGTATTCCCCCATGCGTTCGAATATTAATACATCCAAGACGCGTTCAACCACGCAGATGGTTGCGCTGTCCCGGCGGGTATCACTGCAAATGGCGCACAAATCACCTTCGGCGATATGGTGGCAGCGCCGGCACTCCCGCACGTTGGCCTTCAGGCTCAGCAGCGCCTCGGCCAGTTCCTCCACCGACTCCCGGGATCTATCCAGCAGGTGGAAAGCCATACGCTGGGCCGTTTTCTTCCCGATACCCGGGAATCTGGACAGTTCGGTTACGATGCGGTTCAATGAGGGCGGCAAGCCGTTCATTCAGATTCCCGGGAGGTTTAGTCCTCCCAGCATACCGCCGGTCAGGCTATTCATTTTAGTTTGCGATTCCTCCCTCGATTTCTTCAAGGCCTGGCCCACAGCGGCCACGATAAGGTCCTCCAGCAGCTCCAGGTCTTCCCGCTGTAGCGATTCGTCCAACCTGATGGTGAGCAGTTCCTGTTGCCCGTTGACCATGGCGGTGACCAGCCCCCCGCCGGCCCGGCCCTCAATGCGCAACGCAGCCAATTCGGATTGTAATTCCTCGATTTTTTCCTGCACCTGCTTGGCCTGCTGCAGCATACCAGACATGGCGCTTAACTTTGGAAAAAGGACCATGGTTAATATTCCTCTCCCTTAAATGTCTCAATTAGTTCTTCGAATACTTCCGATTGGGCAGTGGGTTTTCTATTGGTCTGCACGCCACTGCCCTGGCTTTCCGGAATAGTTGGCAACACAGTAATTCGCCAACTGGTGATATGAAGAATAGCCGCTTCGACCAGGTGTCGTTTGTCCATAAATATCTTAAGTTGCAATGATCGGCTGGCAGGCAGATGAACGGTCAACCGGTTACCGGTCAGGTCGGCCAGTTCCACCTCAGCCAGCATCGAAGCCATTTGCCGGCTTTTTACCTCCACGGCATTTACGATTTCCTCCCAGTGCTCCCGAACACCATCGATAGCGTTGGTGGGGAGCTCGGCAGCCACCGCCGGCGCCTCACTCCGGGCAGCTGGTAAATCAGCCGCTCCCTTATCAGATTCTACGCTGCGGTTGAATTTCCTGTCTACGGGACCGGTGGGGGCCGGCGCTGTGGCCGGTGGGCTCTCTTTGGCCTCCGCCGGGGCTGATTCCATCGCTAATTCGTCCCGGGCCGCCGGCTTTGGAGCAGGC
>JADFMC010000026.1 GCA_022564085.1 Fidelibacterota bacterium
ACTCCCCATAATTCGGTTGCGATACCACATACAAGGCTCCGCCCGTAATATAACACCGGCATCTAAGTAACCGGTATTGAAACCACTGCTCATTTACGGCACATTTATGTTCTGCTCCCATCTATGGGCCAATGTACAAACCATCGGCCGAGGCCCAATAAGTGCTTGAAAATAACCTCCCCGTGCCTTAACATAGTCCGACCAATTACCACTGACCGCTTCGGTCGAAATTCCTTAAATACATTGGGAATCAGAAATGCCTGATCAGCAGCCGAATCAACCGCTATGGCGCTTCATGTTCTGGGGCCGGCCGCAGGATGAGGAACTTGCCTACCGGCGGCATTATCTAAAGGATGACATTCGCCAGATAGCCACCATTACCTACGCCGCAATTGGGTTCATGTTCGCACTGACATTGCAGGATCTACCTGGCCTGCGCACTAACCCGGAGCTGATGTCTGGAATCCTCACACGGTTTGTACTCATGGCCGTAGGTGTTGTATCGGTCTACACAATGAAATCGGAGGGCCCACCCCTCGGTGTTGATCTAAGGGTCTTGGGGTTCACATCCATCGTAGCCATCGGTGTTATCTCCATTCACCTGCTGCCGAGTATTTCTGCCGCCAGAATTGTTGCGATAGGAACGGGGTTCATCATGGCTGTGCATATCGGCTTTCCCAGCTATGCGGCCACCTTACTGCTACCGGTGATGATATTAATGATCGGCGAAACAGTGATCATTTTCTCACCGGGCCGGGATTCGCTCAAGGAATACCGGGTGTTCATCCCCCTCGTTTTCGTCTTTGCTGAATACATAGCCGTGATGGCCTCTGCTTATCATCACAGAACCAGATATAAGGCCTTCAGAAGCCTTCAAAAGGAGCAGCTGCTCAACCAGCAACTCCAATCAGCTACAGGGCGCATCAATGTGCTCCATGGCCTGCTTCCCATCTGCGCTAACTGCAAACGGATTCGTGACGATCAGGGCTATTATCAACAGATTGAGCATTATATTACCGAGCATTCGGAGGCGGAGTTCACCCACGGGATTTGCCCCGATTGCGCAAAGGAACTATATCCCCATATCAAATATCCCGATAGTTAAATAGACCACTGCTCATTTACGGCACACTTGACTTCTACCTGAGTCTAAACCGCCGGGGATTTTACGCTTGTGGCCGTGTGGAGCCTAAGCGCATCCACAGAGAGACCTGAGGGGAGGCCGTAGCCCGGCCAACGGGCAAGGCGGGGTACTTATAAAAGCAACTACTTAAGACAAATCCTGAATCCTTCAATAAACGGGAGCCGGTTGAGGTCTACGAGGGGCGGGATGGACAAACCTTGCTCGGCGGTGACTGTTCAAGAGCATAACGCTGGCGATGGGGCGTGAGATTAACCTTGGAACGGCGAAATGTATCGCTTAGTTTCCAGCCTAAAATATTCAAAATGGCGGCAGCACCAATTTGAGGAGGAAGGACAAATGTTGAGCACCATTGGGAGGACGATTATGATCGGTGCGCTGGGCGGGGCGCTTTCGACGGCCCCGGCGGCCACCGAATTTCAGGTAACCAACAATGGTTTTACCTCGTACACCATTGATGGGCAGACGAATCCGTCTTTGACGTTTCAGCGGGACTCCACCTACATATTCCACATCAACGCGCCGGAGCACCCCTTCTGGATCAATACCGTGCCATCCACCGGAACGGGGAACGCCTACAACTCCGGCGTCACCAACAACGGCATCGAGCAGGGCGATTTGACCTTCACCGTCCCCAGCGGCGCCCCCGATCAGCTATACTATAACTGCCAGTTTCATTCCCCCATGACCGGGACAATCACCATCGAGACCCCAGTAACGCCACTGGCAGGTGAACCGGTCATTACCAGCATCGAGGATGTACCCGATGATCAAGGCCGTTGGGTATTTGTCTCGTGGCTGAGTAGTGATTATGATAGGTACGACAGCACCATAACGCAGTATAATATCTGGGAATTTGATAATATTGAAGGCTGGGTTTCCCTGGGCATAGCCACTGCAATACAGGATACAGCCTATACCTTCCTGGCCCGTACCTTCGGTGATTCCAACGATGTGGGCATTCACTGGAGCAAATTCAAAGTCACGGCCCATACAATTGATCCCAAGGTCTACTTCGTGTCCGATATCGATTCCGGCTACTCTGTCGACAATATAGCGCAATGACACCGGCAGGAGTGATTGCATCCGTGAGTCAACCAAGTGCCATTGCTCTTGTGTGGGATGCGCCGCTGGATGAGGACTTCGCTTTCTTCAGGGTTTACCGCAGTGGCGCAGCTGGGTTTGATCCATCAGGGATGGAGCCCCTCAGTGAATTATTAAATCACTCATTTACCGATGAGAATTTGGTAGTAGGCAGTGCGTACTATTATCGCATATCCGCTGTCGATGCAAACGGTAACGAGAGCGATTATTCTAAGGAAGTATCGGGAACAGTACTATCGGTTGTTGAGGGAATGCTGGTTCCAAGCGAATATGCCTTGCGCCAGAACTATCCCAATCCCTTCAACCCCAGCACAATGATACGGTTCGACCTGCCGGAAGACGCCACTGTAAGCCTGATAGTCTACGACATCGTAGGCCGGGAGGTAGCGCGGCTAAAAGATGAACCGACGCCAGCCGGCTATCATAGTGTCGTGTGGAATGGCCAAGACGATGCAGGTCGAAAGGTACCCTCCGGCATCTACATCGCCCGGTTAGTGACGCCAGGCTACGGCAAGTCCATCAAGATGTTGCTATTAAAATAGTAAGGTGATTAATCCCGCCATAGGCGGGGTTGCTTTTAAAATAGTCAGGTGCACCATCCCGTCCCAATCCAGCTGTAAGTACCTGATCCCGCTGTAAGCGGGGCGGGCTTTGACGCTCTGATCGCGGCCCGCATGGTAGGTTCAGGAGGCCGGGTCGTGGGCATAGATATGACGCCTGAGATGTTGAGTAAAGCACGCGCCGGCGCGGCTGAGATGGGGCTGACCCCCTGTCGAGTTCAAAGAAGGCTTTATAGAGCAGCTACCGCTTCCCGATGATTTCGCCCATGTCCTGATCAGCAATGGGGTGCTCAACCTGACTCTGGATAAGGTAGACACGCTGCGGGAGTGGGCGCGGGTCCTCAAACCGGGCGGGAGGCTTCAAATTGGCGACATTCTGGTATCCCGGGCGGTGCCTGAATCGGCCCTGGACGATATATCCTTGTGGACCGGGTGAATTGCCGGGGGCCTGCTGGAAGCAGTGCTAATAAATGCCGTTACACTGGCCGGTTTCGAGGACGCCGTGGTGGCACACAAACATAATATCTTCGAGGATGTGCCCGATCCGTCCAGCGCCATGAAATTTGGTACACAGGGCATTAGCCTCAGGGCACGAAAACCGGTATAATATATATTTCTGGCCGGCAGGGACTGATTATCGGTATAATCCGGCCTGAACACCACCGGTATATAGGCCCCGCAAAAGTTCGCTAACTTGCTGCCGGCGCCAAGCGCCGACGAGGGCAATATATTGTAACTCGAACTTGCGCCCCTTATAATCCAGGGGCGATTTGTTTTTATTCAGGGACTAATCCCCGCCGGAGGTGGATCTGCCCCGCTATCAGCGGTGTTAAGTATATTTACCTACCATGGTGATATACAAATAGCGGCAGATCAAACTCCATGGCGAGCGGCCCTATCAGGTCAGGCAGGGACCTCAATCATGAAGGTATGCTTATGACCGCCACTACTGGTGGATGTCTTCGTGATTTGCTGCCCTGCTTGCAGCTGCTCATAATCGATTGTGGTTAATGTGATGCTATGGGTGTGACCCCCACTGCTGCTGGTCTGCAAGGGCTGATCATTTGATGGTGGGCTATCCACATCGGAGAAGCTGATCTTTACCGTGTGGCTGTGCCCGCTATCGACGGAGGATGCCACCGTGAAGTTATCTACGTCGCCATCGTTGTTGCCGCCATTGCCGTAAGGATCGGCGTTGCCGCCATTGCCGTAAGAATCATCGCACGCGATCTCGGTGAGGAGCAACGGCGATAATCCCACGGCTCCAGTAACGTATATAAGAAACTGCTTACGCTCCATAAGTTCGGTCCTTTATCTTATCTTCTCATTATACATACGTATTTACGTTTGGGTTCCTATCAGGGTCAAGTCCTAATTTTCTGTAAACGCCCTTTTATGAGCCGGCAGATATCGCCGCAAGCGGTGTTTGTTGGTTTGATTGGCCTGCTGTCCCAGCCATCAGTGGCTTGGTGGCGGCGCCATAAATGTTTAGCTGACCTGCCCCGCCCGCGGCAAGGTTAAATCGCATTCTGGGGAGTCCTAGTCGGGCCCCCTCTAGCCGTATCCCGGCCAACGGGCGAGGCGCGGTCCCTGGGCACGCCGCAGGTTACCGAAGAACTGATCGTGGTTGGCAGCCGCTGAGGCGCAGTCTATGCCGTGAACCGATGCGCTGGCCGCGTAGCCTCACCATGGGCATAAACTGGATCTTCCCAACGTTGCTTCCATGGTCCATAAGATTGACTTTCAATCCCCAGTTAAATTAATTAGTCTCATAATCTTAAACCAAGGAAGTGGATGATGAAGCGCCTCACACAGTCTGCGCTGATCTTGTTGGTTCTAGCCATCGGCTGTATGGACTTGAAAAAAAGCTATATGAAGGTGAAGTGACTGGATACCGTTGCGGTTATCTCGATATCCATGAATAATGAGATCGAGAGTTCGGAAAACGAAAAGGAGCCAAGTAAACTGAAGATGGGCATATCGGGACTGAAGGCGGCCGGGGCCTTGGTGAAAGGCAAATCGGTCAAGGAAGCCCTGGCAGCGAGTGTGCACACGATGGAAAATGTTGTAGCGGCAACGCCGCCTACGGTTCTGAACAACCTCAATACGTCAGCTGTTGTGAACCTGATGCCAACGGATCAGGTTCTTTCCAATGAAGCCTATCAAAATATGGGGCCGCCCAAAACCTTTCTGGGCATCCAGACCAACATCAGTGCTGAAAACTGGAAAACGATTACCTGGAATGATAAGGACAAGATCAAAACCGTGGTCCAGGAATTGGGCGTCGATGGGGTCCTGGTCATTGACGTGAGGTGCTCCTGGGGTTTGCATACCGGCCTAGGTAAGACCGGCGTCGCCGAAGGGCGTGTGGTTTTAATGGCAGTCATGTTTACTGCCGATGGTAAAAAAATCTGGCCCTCATCGAAAAGTCGCAGTTCGGACAAGACGACCGGCATTATCGCGGGTATATACGACGAGGGCACCATGGACGCAATGCTTTTAAACGCCATCGATAAGGCCAGCAAGTCCCTGTTTACCGGGCTGAAGAAAAACCTGGATAAGCTCTAAGCCTGCCCATGGCAGGAGGACGGGCGTCCGGAAGGCAGGCGCCGCAGGGGGAGCTTAACAGATCCCCACCTCGTGCTGCAGGGTGTAAAAAAGTGGTTCGATTCTTTCCTGGAAAGCCGCGCCACTTTTGCCCATCCGCACACAGCCCACAAAGCTGCCCTTTGCCGGGAGGCGCCGGTGAGAATTTGCTGAACCTTTGACCATGGCCGGCGTAAATTATCTAAAATGATCCCGGGACGAGCCATGGATAACGAGGCCAGGAAAGCCAGCACCCCCGCCGGGGCAGAGGCGGATCATCCCCGCGGTGAGCACCCCCCGGCGCCCTCTCGCCTGCTGGAAGGCTGGTGGGTCGCCTTTCGCAACGCCTTCATCACCATCGTGGTCCTGGGAACCGCGCTGGTAACTTATCTTTTCTACCTTTCTCGCGATCTGCCTTCCATCCGCCAGTTGCAGGACTTCAGCCCGGCGGTAGCCACCAAAATTATCTCCCGGGACGGCAAGGTGATCGCCGAGCTGTTTACCCAGAAAAGGGTACTGATCCCCTTTAGCCAAATGCCTCTGGACGTACGGCAGGCCCTGATTGCTGTGGAGGATTCCCGATTTTACGATCATTGGGGAGTCAGCATGCGGGACTTCGCCCGGGCGGTGGTGGTGAATTTGGCCAGCCTGAGCTACGCGGAGGGTTTCAGTTCCATCACCCAGCAGCTGGCCCGCAACCTATATGATACCATCGGTTTCAAGAAGACCATCACCCGCAAGCTCAAAGAGATGCTCACTGCCATTCAGATCGAACGCACCTATACCAAGAACGAAGTCATGGAGATGTACCTCAACTCCATCTATTTTGGTCATGGGACCTATGGCATCCAGGCCGCCGCCAAGGAATTTTTCAGTATCGAGGCCCGGGATCTGAATCTGGAGCAGTCGGCCATGCTAATCAGCGTGCTGCCATCGCCCGCCCGGTTCAGTCCCAAGGTCCATCCGGATCGAGCCTTTCGCCGGCGAAATCTGGTGCTGGCCGCCATGGTGGATCGGGGCTACCTGGAGGAGTACGAATACGAGGGACTGCGCTACAAGCCGATTGATGTCAAACGCCTGGAGAGCAGTGCCGGCTTTGCCCCTTATTTCACCGAGCATGTCCGGCGCCAAATGGAACTGGAGGATGAACGTCTGGGCATCAATCTGTATCGCGACGGGTTGGAAATCCACACCACCCTCGATTCGCGCATGCAAGCTATCGCCACGAAAGTGTTCATGGAAGAGATCCTCAACAATCAGCGAGTGCTCAATGACGCTCTCCTGCAGGATGATTCGTTGATCTACTCCGTTATCGACACCCTGCTGTTTCCGCTGGATTCAGTGAAGGCCATGATTGAAGGCGATATCCCCATCGACGACCGGCTGAAGGACCGGCTGTTGGTGCAGGGGGCCTTCGTGCTGCTGGAAAACGATACCGGCCACATTCTGGCCATGATCGGCGGCCGGGCCGATTACCCGGACTACTGGAACCGCGCCACCCAGGCCCAACGCCAACCCGGTTCGGTCTTCAAGCCCATACTGTACATGACGGCCATCGACCAGGGGTACCCGGTGTCCACCCAGCTGCTGAACCAATCACTCTCCAGCACGGACGACGCCCAGCTCGACACCAGTTTTTATGATCCCCGCAATGATGATGGTTCCTCTTCCGGGCTGGTAACCATGCGGCTGGCCCTGCGCCATTCCATCAATATCGTCTCGGCCCGCATGATCCAGGAGTTGGTGACCCCCCGTCAGGTAGTAGCAATGGCCAAGCGATTCCAGCTCACCACGCCCATGCGGGCTGTGAGGGCCATCTCCCTGGGTACCAGCGAGGTCGTGCCGCTGGAAATCACGGCCGCCTATGCGTCCATCGCCAACGGCGGCGTTTGGGTGCAACCCATTGCCGTATCGGAGATCGTTGATCGCCGCGGCAAGGTGTTGCGTGAATTTATACCGGAGCGTAAGGAGATTATCAGGGCTGACAAAGCTTATCTGCTCCTGGATTTGATGAGGGGTGTAGTGGATCGGGGTACCGGCGCCCGCACGCGGTGGATGTACCAGTTTAACCGTCCGGCAGCCGGCAAAACCGGCACCACCGACAACTGGAGCGATGCCTGGTTTGTGGGCTTTACACCCCAACTCGCTGCTGGTGTCTGGATAGGGATTGATGACCCCCAGGTGAGCCTGGGCGAGGACCGTTTTGGTAATGTGGTGGCCTTACCGATCTGGGCCCGGGTCATGCGGGAGATCCACCAGACATTCGACCTGCCGGTACGGAATTGGCAGCTGCCTGAGGACATTGTGCAGTTGGACATCTGTAGCGTCACAAAGGATCGTCCCACCAAGTTCTGCCCTCGCGAAAAGGAAATATTTATCCGGGGCACCGAGCCACCCGACAGGTGCCAGATACACACCGGATTCGACAATAAATCATACGATCCCGATACCGATATATTCCTGAACTGATACTCCCGCAGTAATATGCGGCCACCGTAATCGGGTGGCATTAAGTTTAGCGCCGGGTTGGGTCCCGGCCTGCAGCCCGGCAGCCATGATCAAATCGGTTTTATACTGGTCCTATCAAAAGCGCTGGTTGCTGTTTGCCTTCCTGCTGGGGGCCTTGCTGTTCTACCTGCCGTATCCCGGCGGACTGACCCCGGAGGGCTATCGCACCTTGATCATCACCGTAATGGTGGTGATTCTGATAATCTCCGAAGCGGTGCCGTTGCCGGCCACCGGGCTGCTGATCGCCGTGCTGCAAGTGGTCTTTGGCCTGGGATCAGCTTCCACTGTGGCCCAGTCCTATGCCAGTGACGCGGTCTTCTTTATCATGGGCTCCCTGATGCTGGCGGTGGCCATTGTACGGCAGGGGCTGGACGCTCGCTTGACTCTGGGGATACTGTGGCTGACCGGCAACCGGGTCACTTCCATCATGTGGGGTTTCTTTGTGATCTCCCTGCTGCTCACCTCATTCATGGGCGAACACACCATCGTGGCCATGTTGCTCCCGGTGGCCTTGACCCTGGTGAGAAACACCGGCCGGGATGATCAGGATGTGCGAGGGTTGATGAGCCTGCTCCTTTTTGCCCTGGCTTACGGCAGCATCATCGGATCGTTCGGCACGCCATCGGGTGGCGCCCGCAATGCCATCATGATCGAGTACCTGGCGGATTCCGGTGTGGCCCGAATGAGCTACCTGCGCTGGATCATTTTCGCCTATCCGGTGCTGCTGATCCAGATTCCCTTGGGAGGCTGGCTGCTGACGCGAACCTTTAAGCCGGAAATGGTATACTTGGACCGGGCGGTGCGCAAGCTCAAAGCACAGGTAGGCCGCACGGGGCCGCTCACGCCCCAACAGATCTTGGCTGTGGCCCTGTTCGTCCTTATCTTGCTGGGGTGGATTTTCTTGAGCGATACCATCGGCATCGGCATAGTGGCCCTGGCCGGGGTGTTTCTCTACCTGGCCACCGGTCTGGTGCAATGGAGCGATCTAAACCAGCGCACCAATTGGGGCGTAGTATTGCTGTATGCCGGCGTCATCTCATTGGGGCTGCAGCTCAGGGACACCGGCGCCGCCATGTGGTTGGCCCAGAACCTGGTGCAGGTGGCCGGCGGTCTCATGGAGCGGTTCGAGGTGGTGCAGTATATGCTGGTGATCGGCATGTCTACCCTGGTGGTAAACATCATGAGCCCCAGCGCCACGGTGGCGGTCCTGGGACCCATGTTCATCAACTTCGGCGGGCATCCGGTGCTGTTGGGGATGACTACCGCCATCGCTTCGGCGTTCGGCTACATGACAGCCGTGGGCTCGGCAGCCGGCATGATCATCGCCTCCACCGGGCTCCTGAAACCGAATGATTTTGTGAGGGCCGGCTGGCGGTTCACGCTCATGTCCATCGCTTGCCTGCTACTGGCAATTATGTTTTATTGGCCCTGGCTGCTGAAGGAATGATGATGGGAGTAATTAGGGAGGTTGAGCAGTGCGGTTCCTGGTAGCGGTCAGCAGCACCATCTATTCGGAACGCACCCTGCAGATCGGCAGCGGCATAGCCGATGCGTTCTCTGCCGATCTATCGGTGGTTTACGTGGGTGATCCGCCCCAGGCGCTCCTAGAGGGCGGTGTGAGTCTGACCCGGGACGCCATGCTCAGCTGGGATATCCACCACCCCGGCGTGGATGTGCTCCGCTGGGCCTACCAACGACTGCAGGAATATGAATTCATCGACCCGGCCGAGGAACAGCTCGATCCCAACAACTTAGTGGCCGATGCCGGCCGGGTCAGGGTAGTGGTGCCCCATACCCACGGCGAGAAAATCCGCCTGATCATGCGCGAGGGTGACCCTGTAGACCAGTTGAAGCAGGAAACCGAGTACCGCGATTACCAGTTGACCATCGTGGGGGGCGGCTCGCGCAAGCGCCTTACCCGGCAGCTGATCCAGTTCATCGACACCAGCCTGTTATTTGTCAAGAACTTCGATCCCGAGGGGAAATATAAGCTGCTGCTGTGTGTTGACAATTCCCAGGCCACCCGCCGGGCGGTCATCTTTTGCGGCACCGTGGCCCGGCATTTAAACACCTCCGTCAAGCTGGTCACCGCCAGTAAAACCAAGCGGTTCGGTGACGATTATCGCGCCGCCGCCGAGTGGGCCCGGCGCTACCTGCAGCGGCAGAAAATCGAACACAGCCAGTATTTCATAACCGGGGACCCGGCTACGGTGTTCGTCGAGGAAGCGGGCAGCGACCATATCATTGTCATGGGTAAATCCAAAATGCACCCCTTGAAGGCCTGGCTGAAGGGCACCAAGCCGGGCGACACGCTGCTCAAGGCCAACTGCCCGGTGATACTGGTTAAGTAACGAAGTGCCTCGTTCAGAGATGAAACCGAACTTCGTTATCTGCATCAATAACCAAGGTTATGAAGCTTCTTTAAGAGCGCTGGAAGGTCTATCGTACGATGAAGGATAGACAGGCTGTGGCGCTTGATCATATCCGAGTGATCGATGAATCCGATGACGACTACCTGTACCCCGAAGACTACTTTATGGCTATCGACCTACCAAAACCGTTGGTAGCAGCGATGGCCGCCTCCCGCTGATCTCAATGGAATAACCCTATTTGATTCAAATGCCCCCCATCGCCCGGCCCGGGTGGAGGGGGTTTATATTACCTCGGTATTGACCCCTACCCGCCGCCCAGCCATTTGGCAAAAGCATCGAAGCTGTAGTCCCGGCCCAGGAAATCGCGCACCAGCTGGGCCGCCGGTTTGGTGCCCCCCGGCTCCAGGATCGTCCGGCGGTAGCGCCTGGCAACCTCCCTATCCATCAGCCCGGCGTCCTCGAACAGGCTGAACATATCCTTGGCGATCACCAACGACCACATGTAGGTGTAGTAAATGGCCGAATAGCCATCCAGATGGCCGAAGTTGCAGTGCAGGTTGGTGCCCTCAACGTAATCGAAGGGGCTGTAGCGGTTCATCAAGTCGGCCTGCAGCTCGCTGGTGTTCAGTCCCGCCGGATCGCGGTTATAGAAATTAAGGGAGACCGCGGCGTAGTACATCTGGTGTTGCGTATTTAGGCCGTTGCCGAAATTGCGGGCGGCGTTCATGGCAGCTACCAGTTCCGCCGGGATTGTTTCGCCGGCCTCATTCCGGGCGAAGGCCTGCAGGGCGGCCAGGTCCCAGGTCCATTCCTCCAACAGCTGTGAGGGGGCCTCCACGAAGTCCCACTCGGTCTCGATACCCGACTGTGCCACCCAGCGCTGGTTATAGCCGCCCAGGATATGGTGCAGCAGGTGCCCGAACTCATGGAAAAAGGTGCCCACTTGGTCGTGGCCCATCAGTCCCGGAGTTCCATCACCGCCGGGGAAGTTGCAGACCAGGGCCGCCTCGGGCACCTGCCGGCCGGTGACGCCGGGCATGATCTGAAATGCGGCGGCATGCTGGTACTTGCCCTCCCGCGGATGCATATCCAGGTGGAAACGGCCCAGCAGCTGGTCGCCGCTGTAGACCTCGTAGCTCTCGACGCCGGGATGCCAGACCTGGGCCGCCACCGGACGGTAAGTCAGCCCGAACATGCTCCCGGTAAGGGCGAAGAGGCCCTCGCGCACCTTATCGTAGGGAAAGTACTGCCGGGCCTCCTGCGAGTCGAAGCTATACTGCTCCCTTTGCACCAGCTCCGCCAGGTAGCCCTTCTGCCAATCGCCCACCATTATGGAAGCCGGATCGATCAGTTTCAGGCGCGCCAGTAAGGCGGCGTAATCGCTGGCGGCGGCCGGAGCGGCCACCTGAGTCACCCGGGCGATGAACTCACCGGCGGCCTGGGCGCGGCCGAACAT
>JADFMC010000027.1 GCA_022564085.1 Fidelibacterota bacterium
AGAAACGACGGAAAAAGAGCGGCCGACATAAGATGTTAGACAGTTAAAATGGCGCGAAATCGAACGGCTTCAGTATAAAAATGCGCTTAAGCTGTTAAAGAAGGGAGTCATTGAGATAGGATAAAAAGACCCGCTTCCTAGTCCTTGGTCGCGGGTTTGGGGAATGAAAACGAATATTAACACAAACGAGAGGAAAGAGAAATGGACGCTAACGAAAGATTTGAATACATGGCCGATAAATTCTACAAAGACACCGGCATGATGGCACCGGGCAAAGACTCACCGGCTGCATTTGGTGTTACTGACCAAAAGGAAAGGATGGCGGCATGGTCAGAGTGGTGCGAAAAGTTTTACTCTGAATTATTTGATAGCAAGCCCAAATATATAAGCGTTGTCGATGAATTGCCGCCGCTAAAAGAAATACTAGATAAGCCACTGTCCGTGTCAGGTGAAGACATACCGCCATTGAATATCAGCATTAAAGTTTTGCGAATTATTCGAGGTGAAGTTTCGGTGGGGGCGGTTGAATGGTTTGATCATGGGTGGGTTAATGCTACCCACTGGCAACCACTACCACAGGCGCCAGCCAAACAAAGCCCACAGGCAAGAGGAAAGAAGAGGATTGAATGTAAAAATAAAAATTGCAGCGCAACTAATGGCGAGGGACACTCTTCAGGATGCAAGGCAGAGCATGAGGCGTGCCATTCAGACACTTTAGACACTGCGGGCAATAGAAACCCTGAGTTTAGATATGCTGGTTATAAAGGGCATCCGTTAATGGCCAACGCTAACAATGATCAGATCAAAGCATATGAAGAAGGTGTAAAAGCTAGACTATAATCACCGCCCGAATTAACTTGATCCACACCAGGGCTTCGGCCCTTTTTTATGCGTAAAATAAATATTGACGATTTATCAATAATGGTGTTATGATATCTCAGTTAATTAAGTATCGAGGTATCAAATGGAATGTTTAAGCCAATTAGAGTTAGGAAAAATGGTTGCTGCTGGCCTTGTTTCCAGCGTAATAGCAACGAAAAAAGATGGGTTTTATAGAGTTGTAATTGAAACCCCTAAAAAAGCATTTATCTTAAAGTCACAACGGGATGATGTGAGATTATTTAAAACATTGTCCGGCGTTGAAACCATGCTCGAGAGTGTTGATATTAAAACCTTCACAGTCTTGGGGTAATAAAATGGCCGGATGGGTGAGCATACACAGGAGCATCACCGACCATTGGCTATGGAAAGATCAACCATTCTCAAAAGGTCAGGCGTGGGTGCATTTAATAATGTTAGCAAACCATAAGGATAATAAGTTTTTAGTCAAGTCAAAGCTCATAGAGTGCAAACGTGGGCAGATAGCAAGGAGCCTAAGCAATCTATCAAACGAGTTCGGATGGACGGTTAAAAAGGTTAGAGGGTTTTTGAACTTGCTAGAAAAAGAGAACATGGTGAGTATAAAAAAGGGCACAGTTACAAGTGTTATAACAATATGTAAATATGAGGATTATCAGCAGAACAATATTAGCGAGGGCACACTTGGGGCACACCAAGGGCACAGTGAGGGCACACTTGGGGCAACAAACAATAATGTTAATAATGTAGATAAGTTAATTTTGTCAGATTCTAGCGAATCAGAACCAACAAAAAAGGCTGATAAAATCCCTTATCAAAAAGTAGCGAGTTTGTATAAATCGATATTGGTCGACACCGGCGAGCCTGGGATGAGTTTAATTGATATGCAAGTCTTAACAACTAAGCGCAAAGCGGCAATTAAAAAGTATTGGACTCGAGAAGGTAAACACGGACTCGAGAGGGTCGAAGGTTATTTTAATTGGATATGGAACAACCGCGGCGATCACTCGTGGATCTTTGGCACCCAGGGAAAATGGAAAGCTGATCTTGAATACTTACTGCGAGAAGAAACAATTGCAAAAGCTCGAGAGCAACGACTTGGTAATTTTGGAGGAAATCAGCAATGACACAATGGCAATCGCATAACCAAGAAGCAGAAGAAAATTTCATTGGCGCCGTGTTCAAACTTGGAATTGATAGCGAAAAATTAGCCGCGGCATTCGCTGCATTGCGACCTGAAGATTTCTACAACCCTAAACACCAGAAAATATTTAAACTTCAAAAGCAAATGTATTACAACAAACAGCCAATCGATTTATTAATGATGTCCGATATCCTAAAGGGCGACTCATTAACATTCATTGGCGCCATAATCAAAGCGGTTCATTCCGCGGCAAACATTAGCGGCTATGCAAGGCTAATCAAAGAAAGGTCACTAGAAAGGGCCACGCTTGCCAAGCTGAACGAATCAATAGCTGTATTGACCGGCGAGGGTGAGACAAAAGAGAAAACCAGTCAAATAGTAAATCTATTAAGCACTATTGAAATGGATACTTCGATTGGCGCCGGTGGTGTAACTCATATTCGAGACATAGCAATGAACTGGCTTGATATGTATCACGAGAGAGTTAACAACCCATCAATGAAAGGTTTAACAACAAATATTCACCTTCTTGATTCTTTGTTCGGGATCAGAGGTGTTAATAAAACAGATTTAATAGTGATTGGCGCCCGGCCAAAAATGGGCAAAACACAACTCGCAATAACTATTGCCGATCACATTGCTAAACTTGGCCATTGTCGATATCCGCTTGGGTCATGGTGTCTCCAAGTTTGCATCGCACGAAATAGGCGTCGCTCGCCTTTTCACCCTGGAAGGCGCCGGCCCGGAACAGGCCATCCATGAAGTTCTCGATGTTCTTTCTGGCCGAGTACGCCAATATGATCACGGTTTCGGCAATAGGCGTCACTCTTTTCTGGGGTGGCTGGTTGCCTCCTTTTCCCAATGTCCCATGGTTGGGATTCTTGGGCATCATCCCTCCTGTGGTCTGGTTCGTGATCAAAGTGTTCCTGATTTTGTACCTTTTCATCTGGGTGCGGGGGACCTTGCCCCGCTTCCGTTATGATCAACTCATGCGCCTGGGGTGGAAGTTCCTGTTGCCCCTGGCACTATTTAACGTCTTTCTCACCGGCCTGTTCATGGTCTGGTTCGGTTGAGAATCCGCTAAGGAGGTAAAATGGCCACAGTTCTGCGCACCTACGAGCCCCAATTCTGGGATCGATTTTACCTGCCGGCCCTGGTGCAGGGGCTGATGATCACCTTTAGCCGCATTTTCGTCCGGAAAGAAACCATTCAATATCCGGAGAGGAAGCACGTCCCGTTGGAGGGTTATCGGGGATTGCACCGCCTGAATAAACATCCTGGCGGCCGGATCAAATGTGTGGCCTGCGAAATGTGCGCCACCACCTGCCCCTCCAAGGCCATTACCATTGAACCCTCGGCGGCCACCTGGGACGAAGGCGCCGAGCGCTATCCGGTGAAGTTCGAGATAGACCTGCTGCGGTGCATCTTTTGCGGCTTTTGTGAGATAGCCTGTCCGGAAGATGCCATCCAGTTGACGGAGATCTACGACTTCAGCTCCTATTCGCGGGAGAACCTGATTATCGATAAGGAAGGCCTGCTGAAGGTGTATGATGTGACCAGCAAGGGCAACGTTTACCAGCGGCAGAATCGGGGCGAAAAGGTAGAGATCCCCATCAGTTTATGAGCGCTGCCCTGTTCTACATATTCGCCGGTTTACTGTTGGGCTCCGCCCTGTTCGTGGTACTCAACCGCAACCCCATGTACAGTATAGTGGCGCTGGTGTTCGCTTTCGCCAACCTGGCCGGCCTTTACTTCTTGTTGGAGGCCTATTTTATCGGGGTCTTACAGGTGCTGGTTTATGCCGGGGCCATCATGGTACTGTTCCTGTTTGTAGTGATGTTGCTCAATGTGCAACCGGACCAGCCACAACTGGGCGTGGTGCCACTGGAGCGCTGGTGGTACGGTGTGCTGGTAATATTATTTGTGGTGCTGCTCTTAATCCTGGTGGGCCGGGGAGCCCAAGGGTCATTACCGGCCGCTGGTGATGAAGCTTCGTCTATCGGCAGCGTGCGGGCGGTTGGTGAGGCCCTTTTCACCAAGTATCTATTGCCGTTTGAAATCGCCGGCTTGATGTTGACTGTGGCCCTGGTGGGAACGGTGTTTTTAGCCAAGCGGAGGATCTGATAAATGGTGGTCCCCTTAATGCACGTGATCACCGTCGCCGGTTTGCTGTTCACCATCGGGGTAATGGGAGTGCTGTTCCGGCGCAACGCCATCATAGTATTCATGAGCATCGAGATCATGCTTAACGCGGTAAACCTGGCCTTTATCGCCTTCTCGCGTTATCATAACGATGTCAACGGGCAGGTCTTTGTATTTTTTATCATGACCCTGGCAGCGGCGGAAGTGGCGGTGGGATTGGCCATCATAATCGGAGTGTATCGCAACCTGCGCACATCATATATCACTGATATCAATAGCCTGAAGCATTAGTGGCCGACACGCTCTATCTGATCCCGCTGTTTCCGCTGTTGGGTTTCCTGATCAATGGTCTGTTTGGGCGTTGGCTGTCAGAGCGCCAAAGCGGGATGGTGGCCACCGGCATGATCCTGGGAAGTTTTTTCCTTAGCGCCCAGCTCTTGCTCAGCCTGTTGGCCCGGCAGGGCGAACAGGTCGTGTTCGTGCAGACCCTCTTTTCCTGGATCCACGTGGGTGACCTGCATATTCCCGTGCGCTACCTGTTCGATCCCCTCACAGCGGTGATGACCCTGGTAATCACCGGTGTGGGGTTGCTGATTCACATCTATTCCATCGGCTATATGCGTGGCGACCCGGGGGTGCGGCGCTATTTCGCCTTCCTGAATCTGTTTACCTTCATGATGTTGAACCTGGTGATGGCTGATAACCTGGTGCTGCTGTTCCTGGGATGGGAGGGGGTCGGTCTGTGCTCCTACCTGCTGATTGGCTTCTGGTTCCAGGATGCCGACAAGGCCCGGGCGGGAATGAAGGCCTTCATAGTTAACCGGATCGGAGACGCCGGTTTTATCATTGCCATGATTATCCTGTACGATCAGTTCGGCACACTCAGTATCAGTGAAATCGCCCAGGCAGCCCCCGGCATCGATGTGGGGCGCAGCTTCTTTATCATTGTCACTATCCTGCTGTTTATCGGCGCCACCGGAAAATCGGCTCAGGTGCCATTATACGTCTGGCTGCCCGACGCCATGGCCGGTCCCACCCCCGTATCGGCCTTGATCCATGCCGCCACCATGGTCACCGCCGGAGTTTACTTAGTGGTCCGCAACAGCGTGCTATTCAGTCTGGCCCCCCCCACCATGGCTCTGATTGCGGGCATCGGGATGTTCACCGCCTTTATGGCGGCTACTATCGCCATTACCCAGAACGACATAAAGAAAGTACTGGCCTATTCCACCATCAGCCAGCTGGGCTACATGTTCGTGGCCCTGGGCGTGGGGGCTTACTCGGCCGGTATTTTCCACCTGATGACCCACGCCTTTTTCAAGGCCCTGCTGTTTCTGGGAGCCGGAAGCGTCATCCATGGCCTGGGCGGGGAGCAGGACCTGCGGAAAATGGGGGGTCTGAAGAAGGCCATGCCGGGCACCCATCTCACTATGCTGGTGGGGGTATTGGCCATCGCGGGGATTCCCGGTCTGTCGGGGTTCTTCAGTAAGGACGAAATCCTCTGGGCAGCGTTTTCCCACTACACAGGTTTCATCAGCTGGATCTGGCTGATGGGTATCATTACCGTCGGGCTGACCTCTTTTTATATGTTCCGGCTCCTCTTCCTGACGTTTTATGGACAGCCCAATGAAAAAGGCAGGCCTGAACCCCACGAGTCACCCTCGATAATGATCATCCCTCTGATCCTGTTGGCGTTCCTCTCTATCCTGGGTGGTTACGTGGGCATCCCGGAATCTCTGGGTGGGCATAATGCCTTCCATCATTTCCTGGCGCCGGTCTTGGCGGTATTTACCGTTGCCGAGGCCGCTATTCAGGACACCAATCATCTCGTGGAAATTCTATTGATGGCCATGAGCACCGCAGTGGCGCTGGGGGGCGCCTACTATGCCTACCAGGTATACGTTGGGCAGCCCGCACATGCTGACGCCCTGGCGCAGAAGCTGCAGCTGCTCCATCGGCTCTCGTTCAATAAGTATTACGTGGACGAGGCTTACCAGGCGCTGGTGGTGCGGCCCTTAAATAGTTTTTCGGGGTTGTTGTGGCGCTGGTTCGATGAGAAGCTGGTGGACCGGGTCGTGAACGGCGCCGGCGATATTTTCTTCCAGGCGGGGGGACTGATCCGCCTGGTGCAAAACGGACTGATCCAGCAATACGCCGCCTTCATCCTGGTGGGAGTGTTGTTCATTATGGGGTACATCTACCTGAACTGATGGATTGGCTGCAGCAACATCTCCTCACCGGGATCATCTTCATGCCCACCTTCGGCGCGGGAATTATCCTGTTGCTGCCTGCGGGCCGGCGGGAAGTAATCCAGCGGGTGGCGCTAGGGGTAGCCCTGGTGACTTTCCTGTTATCCTACATGCTGTTCGTGGGGTTCCGGCAGGATGAGACTTTCCAATTCATTGAGCTGCTACCCTGGGTATCCGCCTTTGGCATGGGAATCAGCTACCACGTGGGGGTGGACGGCATCAGCCTGCTGCTGATCATGCTCACTACCTTTCTGACACCCATTACCATCCTCTCGGCTTTTGACTCCATCGACAACCGCGTGCGGGGGTTCATGGTGGCCCTGCTGGTCATGGAGACCGGTATGCTGGGGGTTTTCGCGTCCCTGGACCTGTTTTTGTTCTACATTTTCTGGGAAGCCATGCTGATCCCAATGTACCTGATTATCGGTGTCTGGGGTGGCAAACGGCGGTTATATGCCGCCATGAAATTCGTGCTTTTTACCCTGTTCGGCAGCCTGCTGATGCTGGTGGCTATCCTGGCGATCTACAGCCAAGGGCATGAGCAATTTGGCTATTACACCACGAACTACCTGGAGCTTGTTACCCTACAGATTGCCCCGGGCGCCCAGGCCTGGATGTTTCTGGCCTTCGCTCTGAGTTTCGCAATTAAGGTGCCCCTGTTCCCCTTCCATACCTGGCTGCCCGACGCCCATGTGGAAGCCCCCACCCCGGGATCGGTGATCCTGGCGGGGGTCCTGTTGAAAATGGGAGGCTACGGATTCCTGCGCTACTGCATACCCCTGTTTCCCCTGGCCACTGCCCGGTTCACTCCCCTGCTGGTGACGCTGGCGGTAGTGGGGATCATCTACGGCGCCCTGTTGGCCATGGTCCAAACTGATATGAAGAAGCTGGTGGCCTATTCCAGCATCAGCCATTTGGGGTATGTGGTGCTGGGCATATTCGCCCTATCGTTGCAGTCGGTAACCGGCGGCGTTATCCAGATGGTGAATCACGGCCTCTCCACCGGCGCCCTGTTCCTATTGGTGGGCTTTATTTATCAGCGGACCCACACCCGCCAAATCTCCGATTACGGCGGTTTAGCCAGCGCCATGCCTAATTTAGCGGTGGTGTTTTTGATTGTAACCCTGGCCAGCATCGGCCTACCGGGCCTGAACGGTTTCGTGGGCGAGTTCCTGATCATTGTGGGCAGCTACCGCACCCAGCCGGTGGGCGCCATCATAGCTGCTATAGGGGTGATCCTGTCTGCGGTGTACTTGCTGTGGCTGGTGCACCGGGTTTTCTTCGGCCCTCCCGGTGCGGCGGTGGCCGAGGTTAGCCGGGCCGGCAAACCACTGCAGGACCTGACCCGCCGGGAATGGGCTGTGATCCTGCCGATGTTGGCCTTGATCGTTATAATGGGGGTCTACCCGCAGCCGTTCCTGCGCCGGATAGAACCAGCGGTGGACCACCTGGTGCATAGTTACTATGCGTCGGTAACCCCGGTCCCGTTTCCGGCCGGCCGGAATGAGATATCATTTTCAATGGAGGAGATCGAGTGATTAGAACCATACGCGATAAAAACCGCCGTATTACCCATCGCCTGGCCTGGTGGGCGGCGGCCCTGCTGCTGACACCGGCCCTGACCCTGGCCGCTGCAGGTGGCCAGGATGGGAAGAGCCTGGGAGAGCTGCTACCGCTCTGGAGCACCATCCCGTTCGTCGGTATCCTGCTGTCCATTGCCATTATGCCGCTGGTGGCGCCGGCCTTCTGGCACCATCATTTCGGCAAGCTCTCGGCAGCCTGGGCGCTGATATTCGCCCTGCCGTTTCTGGTGGTCTACCGGGGTGAGGCCTTCCATGAGATCGTCCACATTATCGTGGTCGATTACATACCGTTTATCATCGTGCTCTGGGGCCTGTTCACCATCGGGGGCGGGATCGTTGTGCGCGGCCGGCTGGTGGGAACGCCGCTGGTGAATACCGTCCTGCTGCTCATCGGGACCCTGTTAGCCAGCTGGGTGGGCACCACCGGCGCGGCCATGCTCCTGATCCGACCGGTCATGCGAGCAAACGCCTGGCGCCATAGCAAGCAGCATATAATTATCTTCTTCATTTTTTTGGTGGCCAACATCGGCGGTTCATTGACTCCCCTGGGCGATCCGCCCTTGCTGTTGGGCTTTATCCACGGAGTGCCGTTTTTCTGGACCCTGGGACTCTTTCCCCAGATGGCCTTGGTAGTGCTCATACTGCTGGCGGTATTCTATCTGCTGGATAGCTACATGTTAAAAAAGGACGGCCAGACACCGCCGCCTAACGATGGCAGCGACCCGGTCAGGCTGGAAGGGGTGCATAACTTCATTTTTCTGGGTGGGGTTCTCTTGCTGGTGCTGATGAGTGGCACAGTGGAGCTGCCCAGCGTGTCGATCCTGGGGGTGCTGGTGCCCTGGCAGGATATTATCCGCAACCTGGGGATTATCGTCATGCTTTGGCTCTCACTGCGCACCACTAGCCATGAATTGCGCAAAGCCAACGACTTCACCTGGGACCCCATTCTGGAAGTGGCCTATCTATTTGCCGGTATTTTTATCACTATCATTCCGGCCCTGACCATTCTCCGGGCCGGTTCAAAGGGCGTCATGGGGGCCTTTATCGATGCGGTGGAAGCGCCCTGGCAATATTTCTGGGCCACCGGAGTGCTGAGCAGTTTCCTGGATAATGCCCCCACCTACCTGACATTTTTCAATACTGCGCTGGGCAAGCTGCACCTGACCGAAGCTCAGGCAGGCGATTTTCTGGCCGGGGTCGCTTTTGAGGGCGATCTGCTGGTGCGCCTGCAAAGCTTCGAGGTGATGCTCAC
This sequence comes from Fidelibacterota bacterium, assembly GCA_022564085.1. Lineage (GTDB taxonomy): Bacteria > Fidelibacterota > Marinisomatia > SCGC-AAA003-L08 > TS1B11 > JACZSB01. The sequence continues at coordinate 9,229 of JADFMC010000027.1, forward strand.
AGCCATCTCCATCGGGGCCGTGTTCATGGGCGCCATGACTTACATCGGCAATGCGCCCAATTTCATGGTGCGCTCCATAGCCGAGGAAAACAACATCAAGATGCCCAGCTTCTTCGGCTTCATGGCCTGGTCGGTAACCATCTTGATACCGGTCTTTATCCTGGTCACCATCATATTCATGAGGTAGTAATCATGTTCGATCATATAATGTGTGCCACCGATCTCAGTCCCCGTTCCGATGAGGCCCTGCGAGTGGCTGTGCATATGGCGGCCCGCTACGATTCCCATTTGACTGTTTTGAATGTCCACGAGGAGTTCATGGACAAGGGGGAAATGATAATGCTGCGGGTCAGTGTGCAGCAAATGCAGGAGAAGTTCCGTGAAATAGCATTGGCCGCCAAGGAGCAGATGCACGAACTGGTTACCGCGGTAGGGGTAGATGACCTGCAGGTGGAGTATAAGCTGCATGAAGGCAAACCGGGCGAGACCATCATCTCGGCGGCTCACGAAATATCCCATTTAGCGGGTGGCACCAAGGCGATCTTGATCATCATGGGCACCAACGGGCGGCACAGCCTGGCGGAAATGCTCCTGGGGTCGGTAGCTGAGCATATTGTGCGCCATAGTCCCTTCCCGGTTCTGGTTATTCCTCAGAAGATTGACTGAGTAATGCTCACCTGGGGCGACATTACCAGCACATTTCCTGAACTAGCTTTGGTGGTCACGGCACTAGGGCTGCTGCTGTTGGAAACGCTGCGGGAACCGCCCCGGGATAAGCTGGTATGGGTTGGTTTGGCCGGGATTGTGGTGGCTCTGGTGTTGGAAGTGGGTTTTCCGGTCTATGGCCAATTCTACTCCGGCATGATCGCTGTGGGGGATTTTTCCCGCTTCTTGAATGTAATATTTCTAGTGCTCGGCGGCGGCGCGCTGTTACTGGCCGTACCATACCTGCGCAAGACGTTGGAGGAAAGGGGCGAGTATTACTCCCTGGTGCTCTTCGCTACGGTAGGTATGATGTTTATGACCAAGGCTCACGATCTGGCAATTACCTTCCTGGGTCTGGAGCTGCTCTCGATTTCCCTGTACATCCTGGTTGGATTTTATCGCAACCGGGTCAGCTCCAACGAAGCCGGCCTCAAGTACCTGCTGCTGGGAGCCTTCTCAACCGGTTTCTTCCTGTTCGGCGCGGCCCTGATTTACGGCAGCACTGGCTCCACCAATTACGATGCCATCAGAGTGGCGATATTGACGGATAACCAATTGTCAGCGGCGCTGACGTTGACCGGATTCGGCCTGCTGCTGATCGGTTTCAGCTTCAAGGTAGCCTTGGTGCCATTCCACATGTATGCCCCCGATGTATATGAGGGGGCGCCAACCTCCATTTCAGCCTTCCTGAGCACCGGTCCCAAAGTGGCCGGTTTTGCCGCGCTGCTCAAGCTAGTGGTGGTGGTGTTTGCCGTCACTACCCGGCATTGGTGGGGCGCGATCTGGGTCCTGGCGGCCCTGACCATGACGGTGGGTAACCTTTCGGCCCTGCGGCAGGACAACCTGAAGCGGATGCTGGCCTATTCCGGTGTGGCCCATGCCGGCTACCTGGCCATAGGCATACTGGTAGGTTCGTTGGAAAGTGCCTTCGGGATTATTTACTATCTGGCGGTCTATGGAGCCACCACCCTGGCGGCCTTTGGGATCGTAGCGGCCGTCGAAAAGGAAAATGAAGCCGGGCTGGAAGTGACCGACTATCGCGGATTAGCACGCCGCAATCCGGTCATGGCAGCTATGTTCGCCTTAGCCCTGTTGTCCCTGGCCGGTTTCCCACCCACCGCCGGGTTCTTCGGCAAGTTCTTTGTTTTCAGCGCGGCGGTGAGCGAAGGCTACATTTGGCTGGTGGTGCTGGCGGTTCTAAATAGCCTGGTTTCAGTCTATTATTATCTGCGGCCGGTGGTGGCCATGTATATGGAGACAGCGGAGGACGAGAGCCCCGTGGTTCTGCCCGCCACACTGGTCCCGGTGCTGGTGCTGCTGGTGGTGGTCGCTCTGGGGTTGGGAGTATTTCCTATGCTGTTGGTCTCCAACAGCGCCGTGGCTGCCGGGAGCTTGTTTTAACCGCAGGAGACTCGCGAAGACTCCGCCGGCGGTGGGCAAAGCGACCTCACCCCCGTCCTGCGGCCGTCCCCTCTCCTGAAGGAGAGGGGCGACACTAAGTGTCCGGGGTGAGGTAATGCCTTGAAAAAATGCTAATTTATGTCGATGTCCATGCGTATCGTATTCAGCTAATTCTTTTATGGTCAGAATAAGTATTTTTCCCGGTGCTCTATATCATTTTTCCGTGATGAAATCCTGCCATGATCAGTCCCCGTCGTAAAGGCCTACTGCTGGTATACACTGGCGCGGGGAAGGGCAAGACCACCGCCTCACTGGGCACGGCCCTGCGAGCCCTGGGCCATGGGTGGAATGTGTGCCGGGTCC
>JADFMC010000331.1 GCA_022564085.1 Fidelibacterota bacterium
CGGATTCATGGTATACCAGCGCACCCATGAGGAACTGGAGCGTCGGGGCGATATATTGCAGCAGTCCCAGGGTGGTCAGGGGAATGCGCCGGGCGGCTCCCGCGAATAGGATCAGCGGTATGGCGGTGATCACGCCGGTGGAGGCCAGCAATAGTGTCAGCTTGATGTCGATTGCCCCGAAAGCGCCCGCCCCGGTTTGGGCTAAGTATAGCAGGTAGCCCAGGGCCGGCAGGAACATGATGGCCGACTCCAGGGAGACCCCCTCCAGGGAATCGAGGGTGGCGGTCTTTTTGATCAGGCCGTAGAGGCTGAAGGTCAGGGCCAGGCCCATAGCCACCCAGGGGAATGACCCGTGCCCGAAGGTGAGATACAGGACTCCCACCAGGGCTATGGCGATGGAGAACCACTGCCAGGGGCGGGGGCGCTCGGCCATGAAGATCACCCCCAGGGCCACGGTCAGCAGGGGATTGATGAAATAGCCCAGGCTGGCATCCAGGATATTGCCGGAATTGACTGCCCATATATAGATGTACCAGTTGAAACTCAGCAGGGCGGCGGCGGCGATGAAAGCGGCCATGACCCGGGGACTGCGCACAGCCGCCCCCAGCCATTGCCAACGGTTGCGGACCGCCAATACCAGCAGGCCGAACAGCAGTGACCAGACCACCCGGTGGCTGAGGATCTCCAGGGCCGGCGCCGCCTGGAGCAGCTTCCAATAGACCGGCAACAGCCCCCAGAGGGCGTAGGCCAGGATGGCGTAGATAACCCCGCGGTTTATGGCTGCCCTAACCTAGGCTAGCTGCCACTGTGCGGGATAGATACGGATTACTCGGACATCCTCCTCCAGCAGCTCCCAAGGAAAAGCGCCAGCGGCGGTTCGCTGAAGCCCTGATCAGCCTCACATCTGCAGGTGGGCCTTGAAGGCCGCGTCAGCGGTCTGGATGGACACCTTGATGCCGGAGCGCTGTAGCTTTTTGACGGCGGAATAAATCCGGGCGGAGATTGAGGGAGAGTAGCCGACTTTATCGGGGAACTGGAGGGTGATCTGGAGGTTGCCACTAAAGTTGAGGTCCTCTAAAGCTTGTTGGAGAGCGGTGGCCCCGGGCTTGTCCAGCTGTTCCCGAATCCGGACGACGAAGCCGGCGCTTTTTTTCTCAATGGAGAACGGAGCGGTTTGGAGGGCATCGAGATCGGTGGTGGCGGGATCGAGTCTAGGATTCAAAAAGAAGGGCAAATAATCGGGCACGTCAAATCGAATCCAATCCAGAAGGGGAACGAGAGTCTGTGCCGCGCCTACCGAAAGTACTCCTACCAGTAGAAACAGTCCGGCGTATTTGAATCCCTCTCGAAGGGAAAGGGCGCGAAAACAGGAGCGAGTGAGGAAAGTGATTTTAAGTGCTCGCGCCTCGCGCATTAGGAAATAGACGCTCAAGCCTACCAACAGAAGGAGGCCCATGCTCGCCACATAACACCATGCGAATATGGACGGCATGCCTTGGGCTACGAGCATTGGCGTCAGTACGTGAAACCCGAGGAAGCCTAAAGCGCTCGGAATACACGTCGCGGCAAGAAGTTGAAAGGTCGACAGTTGAGGGACCGCCGCCCAATCGAAGCTGCGGTGTTCCACGGTTCTTTCCTCCTGTGGCAACAGGTTAACCGCGATGTTCCCTATCTGAGCACTCGCGGCCATCGCCGATGCATTTGAAGCATTATGTGCACGACCATGCGCCCTTTTAAAGCGCAGTTTTCCCTTTGGGGCCGTCTGTGAGACACTCAACGCCGTGGGTCTGGATGCTTGACAGTACTTGTCCTCGAATTTCCTGACTCGAGACGAACCACTCGCTAATGATTGAGCAATTCTTTCGGTTGAGAGCGTCCCTATCATTACTTCGGTGCTGGGCATGTTGGAAGTGACCTGACCTTTGCTGTAGATTCAATGAGGGTAACGCGTCCGAATATTTGCAAAGGACAATTATCGATTCAGCAAGTATGAAAATGCAGGAGTTCGGTTGAATGCTGCGCATGTTATCAACAATATCAGCCTTATTGGCTTGTCAGCTGGGAGTAGGGCAAGAAACGGCCGTAAAGCTGCCCGGGCTGGACCAGCACCCTGTAAAAGATATCGATCTGATGGCGGGTCATCGAGGCGATCCCTCCAGCTGGCCGATGTATGGGGGGAGCTACGGGCAGATCAGGTTCAGCGATCTGGAACAGATTAACAAGGGGAATATAAAGGATCTGCGACCTGCATGGGTTTTTCATACAGGGGTGTACAACGTCGCGTCGGGGTACCAGACGACGCCGACGGTCTTCGACGGCGCGATGTATGTGACGACGCCGCGGGTGGGGCGCGAGCAGTGGGTGATTAAACTCGATGCGCGGACGGGTAAGGAAATCTGGCGTAAAGGCCTGCGTCAGGGATCGACGCGGTATTGTTGCGGGCCGAACAATCGAGGCGTGACCTTGTACAAGGACAAGGTGATCGTCGCGACCT
>JADFMC010000332.1 GCA_022564085.1 Fidelibacterota bacterium
TAGGGCTTCAGTCCGCCTTTAGTAGGGAGCAGCCGGCTCTAGTTTAAGGCGGCTCAATTCTCCCTTTAATTCCAGGGCACGATCGAACATAAGGGTATCCACCAGCGTGCCCCGTAAGGTGATCTCAAAACGGGAGAGCAGTTCTTCCCACAGGGCCTTCTCCGCCGCGGTTATATCTATCACTTTTAGCCCGTGAGCCTTCATTACTTCTATGGCCTCGTCATCCATATATCTGATCTCATCCTTGATCCGCAAGGTACGTTTCATAACGGCGTCCTCCAGAAGGGGGCGCAGATCATCTGGAATTTTCATCCAGACCTCCTGCGTGATTATCAAGGCGCCCGTGAGTACGGCCCAGGGGAGATTTGTCATGTGCTTGGCAGTCCCGAACCATTGAAACGAAGCTACTGTCAGGGGAGTGGCATCAACCGCATCGATTAAGCCCGTTTCCAATGCGGGCAGTACGTCCATGGCCGATAACGGTACCGGCAGAAACCCGGCGCCTTTCCACAATTTTGGCGCCTCGGCATCGCCGGCCCAGGTGAATATGCGCTGGGGGCGCAGATCATCCGGTGTTCGCACCGGGTGGCGGGTAAACCAATATACCCAGCCCACGTCAGCCCAGGCCAATACCTTGAACCCTTGGTCCGCAAAACGGGCCTTAAGCTCCGGTTCCATCCGATCGCGGATCCAGTCCAATTCTTGATAGTTGGAGGCCAACAAAGGGATTGAAAGGGCATAGATGCCCCGGTCGATATAACTCAGCCCCTCGGCTGTCAGAGCCGCGGCCTGTATTTGACCGATCCGCAGCTTGCGGACCATATCGCTTTCATCGCCCACCACCCCGCCGGCATAGATTTTCAAACGGACTTTTCCGCCCGAGAGCTCACGCCAATCTTGGGCGATTTCCTGCAGCACCTCGTGCCAGGGTGAACCTTCGGGTGCTAAAGAAGCCATTTTAACAATTACCGGCTTATCCGCGGCGGTCAATAGTGAGGAAACCACAAGTGCTAATATTGTAGTGGTGAGCAAATACCTGGTTTTAGCAGTCTGTATAATCATTGATCCTGAGTTGATTTTGCCCCCGGTGCTGGCTGCCGCGAACGGCGGCCCATGACTGGTGGCGGTACCATGTGATTAAAGAAACAGATCGTCGGCTCTTCCCAGTAGCCACCGGGCCCGTTTGCGCGCCAAACGATTTTCCGTACCACCGCCCTTGACAGCCAGGGCCTTTTCGAGCATTGAAACAAACTCCGCTCGGTTCTGCTCCTGAACACAAATAGACTCGGCATAACTTACAAACAATCCGGCATTGTGGCCCTTCGAAAAATTTAAAGCTTGCTCGTAATAGTACCTGGCCAGCGAAATTGATCCCCCCAGCAGACCGCTTCTACTGGCCTCATAGATCATCAACAACTGAAAAGCTGCGCCCTGCTTATAGTCGGGCCACAGTTCGGTAACCCTGAAGGCCATTGCACCCACCTGGGGCAAACGGATCAGCATGTCGGGGCGATCCTTTGAGAGGCCGATAGCCGCGCCCAGCGCTGCCCCGGTCCAGTACAGCAGCGGCACATCCTCCCGCGCAGTCCAGGAAATGGCCCGGCCGGGGTTGGCCGACAAGGTATCGCCAAAACCGGGATACCGCCGCTCTAACTTCTTTAGACCGTGCTGGAAGGCCTTGATATAATGTTTCCGTGCCCGGGCATCAATTTTCCGGGCCTTCCTGAAATCTTTATCGCGGAATTTATCGGCCCTGTTTGACAAGTAGGCATAGGCATAGCCCGTGTGCAGAGCCACTTTACGGTGGCTCCCGCGGGTACCGGCGCAGCCGTTAAGGAGCATCACGGAGATTAAAAATAAGCGGGATAAATGGAGCAACGATCGATTCATCACGTACAGAAGCTAGTTAATAGGAGCTTGTGCGGAAAGCAAAAGCTACTTATCGAGACTGCACGGGGAGCGTTTGCAATATTTATTCCGGCCGTCGATGTGTAACTTCCCCGATGATACGCTTCGTGGGAATATTGATGTTGACGGTCGTACTATCTGCCCAGGAGCACTATGCCCGGCGCGATGCAATCACCTTTAAGGCCGACTTTCATCCGCCCCTGGATACTCTGGCCATGGCTCGCTATTGGCAGCAGACAGCCGTCCACAGCGAACTCTTTTATAATGGTGACGGCAGCTGGGGTCTGGGCTTTTTTGACTGGCCCACCAAACCGTACGCAGCGGATCATCCTTTGGTACGGGTGGTTGCCCATCACGTGACCGGTCTTTTATTGCTAATTGAACATAACCTATCCGATTCGGCCATGGTGACGCGCTGTAGGATGAGTCTCAATTGGCTTCTAGAGCGCCAGACACCCCAGGGCGCCTGGCCCTTGTATACTTCCAATCGGGGTGTAATTACGCGCCAAAGCGTGCTTCCTACCGCCTTGGCCGGTGTTGCTTT
>JADFMC010000028.1 GCA_022564085.1 Fidelibacterota bacterium
CGTAGCGAACGGTGTCACGTTTACGGCCAAGGATGGAGCCGGCAATATTCACGATTTGACCCTCCCCCAGGCCCAATTGGATTTAGTGGCCGCAATCCAGAGAACCGGCACTCCGGTCGTGCTGGTGCTGGTTGAGGGCCGCCCGCGGATTATCACGCCCCTGGTAGACGATGCCCAAGCGATTCTATTGGCTTACTTACCGGGGCCGGAAGGCGGCCGGGCCATCGCCGATGTGTTGTATGGCGACTATAATCCCTCCGGCAAATTGCCCTACACTTATCCCCGCTATCCCAATGATCTGACTAATTACGATCACAAGCCAATTGAATCGGAACAGCCCAGCAGGCTCAATCCCTTGTGGGAATTCGGGCACGGGTTGAGCTACACGACATTCGCCTATGATGATCTAACAATCGATTTAAAGGAAATGAGCTTGGATAAATCCTTGAATATATCCATGAATGTCGTCAACAGCGGCGACCGGGCCGGAAAGGTAGTCGTGGAATTATATCTCAGCGACTTGGTACGTTCCATTTCGCCGCCGAATAAGCAGCTGAAACGCTTTACAGGCGTTCCGCTTAAACCGGGCGAGAGCAAAACCATCCAGTTTACCCTCGACCAGACTGATCTTTCCTTCCATAATCGCGCCAATGAATTTGTAGCTGAACCGGGTGAATTCAAGATCACCATTGGGAACCTGACAGAAACGTTTACCTTGGTTGCCGGCAAAGAATAGATGCCATGCTGAATTCTTAGTTTGCCGACAATTCAAAAGCGACAACCGAGCAACACGATGAGCTCCGGGTTCATATGGTGGCGGCACGGTGTTATCTACCAGATTTATCCCCGCAGTTTTATGGATAGTAATGGCGACGGTGTTGGTGACTTAAAGGAATTATTGACCGGCTTGATTACCTGGTAGCACTGGGTATCGATGCTATCTGGATCTCACCCTTCTTTACTTCTCCAATGCGGGACTACGGTTACGATATCTCGGACTATAAGGGCGTGCATCCCATGTTTGGGGATTTGGCGACCTTCGGCAAACTTTTGGCAGCGGCCCACGAACGTAACCTGCGGGTAGTGTTGGACTATGTGCCCAATCACACCTCCGATCAGCATCCATGGTTCATTGAATCGCGCTCTGAACTTGATAATCCTAAGCGAGATTGGTACATTTGGAAGGACGCCAAACCCGACGGCAGCCCCCCAAATAATTGGGAAGCGATCTTTGGCGGTCCGGCCTGGGAATGGGATCAGGAGACGCAACAGTACTACCTGCATCTCTTCTTAAAAGAACAACCTGACCTCAATTGGCGTAATCCGGAAGTGGTTGAGGCGATGCACGATGTGCTCCGTTTCTGGCTGGACCAAGGAGTGGACGGCTTGCGGATGGACGCCGTCATACATTGCATCAAGCATGCTGAGTTCCCTGATAATCCACCCATTAAACAAGACAGCCCTTACCTGGCCTTCGGTCTGCAGCTGGAACCTGTTTTTACCGCCCATCAACCCGAAATCCATGAGATTTTACGCGGATTCCGCAGTCTCCTTGATAGTTACCCTGGTGAACGGGTCATGATTGGAGAAACCTGGGCCTTCCAGCCGGCTGAACTGGTTAAGTACTATGGTACCAGCCTGGATGAATTTCACATTCCGTATAATCTAATGGGTACCATGATGCCCTGGAATGTGGCGGACATGAAGCAAGCTATCTCCGCCTACTATGCGGTCATACCGGCAGGAGCGGCGCCCAACTTCGTATTTGGCAGCCATGATGTACATCGCTTTGCCACTCGTTTCGGGCCGGAAAATCATCGTTCAGCCGCCATGTTACTTTTGACGCTGTGGGGCATTCCGACCATGTACTACGGTGACGAGCTGGCCATGGAAAATGTCGATATTTCAGCAGGGCGCAGGCAAGACACATGGGGCCAAGATAGGCCTGAATTGAACCTGAACCGGGACCCTGAGCGAACCCCTATGCAATGGGAGGCCGTAGCTAACGCGGGCTTTTCACCGCCGGGGGTGGAGCCGTGGCTGCCCATCGCCAGTAACTATCAGGATGTCAATGTGGCCACCCAGCAGCGTGACCCGGCTTCGACGCTCAATTTCTACCAAGCCTTGTTAAAGTTGCGACGGGCAATGCCGGCATTGCATCGGGGAGATTTCGCCTTTGTGGACGAGCTGCCGGCGGGCACAATGGCTTATATTCGCACTGCGGAAGGGCAGCGAGTGCTAGTGGTCATTAATTTTGCAGGCCGGGAGCAATCGTTGGATTTATCATCATTGAATGATTCAGGCCAGCTGCTACTTTCCTCGCAGTTCTCCAGGCCTGCCGGGCTCACTTTATCTGAACTGTCGTTGAACCCCCATGAGAGCTTGCTGGTGCGCTTGCCGTGACGGCGGCACCGATCAATTAATGAACTTGGTCTAAGTAGCGCTATCAACCTGAATTTTATCCGTGGCCACTGTTAACGAGAAATAATAAAAGGCTGGAACATGTCCCAATTGCAATTCAGTACCGTTGATCTGACCATCGTCATTGTCTACCTTGTGTTTGTAATCGCCCTGGGGCTGCGGTTTGCCAAAAAAACTGCCAGTGCCGAAGATTACTTTTTAGGAGGACGTTCCTTTACCTGGCCCCTGGTGGGACTGTCTCTATACGCCTCCAATATGTCCAGCGCCAGCTTGATCGGTATGGCCGGCAGCGCCTACGCCACCGGGATCTCGGTTTTCAACTATGAGTGGATGGCCGCGGTCATCTTGGTGTTTTTTGCCATTTTCTTCCTGCCGCAATACCTCCGTTCCCAGGTCTATACCATGCCCGAATTTTTAGAGCGGCGCTTCGATTCCAGATCGCGCTATATCTTTTCCGGGATATCGGTGCTCTCCATGATCGTTATAGACACGGCCGGTTCGCTATACGCCGGGGGCCTGGTCATCCATCTCATTTTCCCGCAAATACCGATCTGGCAGTCGATTATGGCCATAGCGATCATTTCCGGCCTTTACACCATTGCCGGGGGGTTGAAAGCGGTGGTCATGACCGATGCCATCCAAGCCGTTGTGCTGACCATCGGCGCCACCATGATCGCGGTGATCGCCTATGTCAAAATCGGCACCTGGGAGGCAGTGACCGCGGTGACGCCGCCAGAGATGCTCAGTATTATCCAGCCGTTGGACGATTCCTTCCTGCCGTGGCCCGGCCTACTAACCGGAGTGCCGCTGCTGGGATTTTATTTCTGGTGTAATAATCAATTCATGGTCCAACGGGTGCTGGGAGCTAAAGACATCAGCCATGGCCGCCGGGGCTTGCTCTTTGCCGGCCTGCTGAAACTGCCGGTGATTCTAATCATGGTGCTCCCGGGCACCATGGCGCGGGTGCTCTATCCGGCGGCCGAAAATCCGGCTTTGCAGAATAACCCCGATCTCGTTTTCCCGACACTGATGTTTGACCTGCTCCCAGTAGGGGTGCTGGGTTTTGTGGCCGCCGGTTTGATTGCCGCCCTCATGTCCAGTATCGATTCGACCCTTAATTCGGCCTCGACCCTGGTGACCATGGATTTCTTCAAAAAGTTCCGGCCGAAAACAACCGGCACCCAGCTAGCTTGGGCCGGTCGGATTTTCACCGGTATTTTTATGATTTTAGCTTCGATCTGGGCCCCGAACATTGAAAAATTCCCCTCCCTTTGGCAGTATCTGCAAACCGTGCTGGGCTATATTGCGCCGCCGATTGTGGCCTGTTTTCTCATGGGCTTATTCTGGAAGCGGGCCAATGCCCACGGCGCCTTTGCGGCGCTCATAGTGGGCTTCGGTGCCGGCCTGCTTGATATTATCTTAAGGGTGGCCGGCATTTCAGTCTGGTTTACCGAATACCATTTTCTTTACCTTACGACGCTCCGATTTGTTCTGAGTCTGGCTACGCTGGTTATCGTCAGCCTGTTAACGGCACCGCCATCTACTGAAAAAACAGCGGCTTATATCTGGACCAAACAGGCCTACGATGACGAAACCATAGAACTGCGGGCTGTGCCGTGGTATTTGAACTTTCGGGTGCAGTCAATGGCTCTGCTGGCGCTCACCGCCGTTGTGGTGATAGCATTCTGGTAATCGCAAATTGCGCAGTTCAAGGTGAGGGATATTGGAAACAAGCTGATCTGGCCTGGTGTGCTTAACTTAGATCGATAAAGCGCTAGTTTATTACGTGAGAATATTAGATTTAACCGCAGGGCCCCGGCAGTTGGGCCGCGGCAAGGATCGGTAGTTTTTCGGATATTGATTACCAGGTGAAAAACGAACAAGGGAAATAATGATTTTGAACAGACGCAATACTGTCCTTGGGTTGTTCCTGGTGCTAATCTTTTTCAACCAGTGTAAGCAGGGCGCTGAAGAAAGCATCGATGTCTCCTCGCCGGATGGCAAAATCCTAGTCACTTTTACGATTAGGGGGGGCGTTCCCCATTATCAGATCAGTCGCTCCGGACGGGATGTGATCAAAGCTTCGAAACTGGGCTTTACCTTCAAAGATGCCGCTCCCCTGAACCGTAACCTGGCGGTTGTGGGACACCGGCAAAGCAGTTTTGACGAGGTATGGGTGCAACCCTGGGGCGAGGTAAAGGATATCAGGAACCATTATAACCAGCTCCATGTGCAGCTGGCAGAAACCACCGCGGCCCCCCGCAAAATGAACCTGGTCTTCAAGGTATACGATGACGGCGTCGGATTTCGCTACGAGTTGCCCGCCCAGGAGCATCTGGGGGCAGTTCAGATCACCGATGAGCAGACACAATTCAAGCTGGCGGGTGATCACAAAGCCTGGTGGATTAAGGCCTACCAATGGAACCGCTACGAGTACCTTTACCAATCATCGGCGGTGAGTGATATAGACACGGTGGTCCATACACCGCTGACAATGGAAACGAGGGACGGGCTATACCTCAGTATCCATGAAGCCGCCCTTACCGATTACCCCAGCATGACCTTGGCGCCAACGGGGCGCACCGTCCTGGAGTGTGATCTGGTGCCCTGGTGGGATGGGATCAAAGTGAAAACGGAAACCCCCTTTGTTACCCCTTGGCGGACGATTCAGATCGCGGAAACAGCAGGGGATCTGATTACGTCCTATCTCATCCTGAACTTGAACGAGCCTAATAAACTGGGGGACGTTTCGTGGGTCCAGCCCGGGAAATATGTGGGCATCTGGTGGGGCATGCATATCGGTACCTACACCTGGGAATCCGGTGAAAAGCATGGCGCCACGACCGCTAATGCCAAGCGCTATATTGACTTCGCCGCTGAACATGGTTTCCCCGGTGTGCTGATTGAAGGGTGGAATACCGGGTGGGATGGCGATTGGATCGCCAACTCCGACTTGTTCAATTTCACAACGCCCTATGATGATTTTGATATGCCGGTGATCAGCGCCTATGCTGCCTCGAAAGGTGTCAAGATCATCGGTCACCATGAGACCTCCAAAGGAATCGCAAATTATGAACGGCAGGTAGACGATGCTTTCCGCTATTACCGGCAAAATGGGATCAACACCATCAAGACCGGCTACGTGGGCTTTGGGCAAAATATTGTCCCAGTGGGGGATACCTCCGGGGCCGGGGAGTGGCATCACGGTCAATATATGGTGCGGCATTACCGTATGATTGTTGAAAAAGCTGCGGAAAATAAAATCATGCTGGATGTCCACGAGCCTATTAAACCCACCGGGATTAGACGAACCTATCCGAACATGATGACTCGTGAGGGAGCGAGGGGCCAGGAATACAACGCCTGGAGTGACGGCAACCCGCCGGACCACACCACCATTCTGCCGTTTACCCGCTTGCTGGGGGGCCCCATGGATTTTACAGCCGGCATTTTCGATCTGACGTTTGAAGCGGCGAATCGCCCCGGAAATCGGGTGAGCACCACCTTGGCCAAACAGTTGGCCCTCTATGTGGTCATCTACAGCCCGTTGCAGATGGCGGCGGACCTGGTCGAAAATTATGAGAACCAGCCGGCCTTCCAATTTATCGAAGATGTGCCCGTTGACTGGCAGGATACCAGGGTATTACACGCCCAGATAGGCGACTACCTTACCATCGCCCGCCAGGATAGAAATAGCGCAGACTGGTATATGGGCAGCATCACGGACGAACTGGGGCGTACGCTTGAGACGCAGCTGACCTTTCTGGACGCCGACCGCCAATACGTAGCCGAGATATACTCGGACGCCGATGATGCCGATTGGGATACGAACCCGCTGGCCATTGACATCTCCCGGGCGTTGGTGGACCGCAGCACCACACTCAGCATCAGGCTGGCCCCCGGCGGCGGGCAGGCGATCCGCATTCGCCCGGCCACTGAAGAGGAAACCCACAGCGTTACACCCTACTGATTCGGCGCCCAATTCCTTAACCCCGTGCCAAGTTCGTCATGGCGCTGGCAATAACGTGGTTCTCGGGTGAAATCTCGAAAAGCAGGTAATGTATGATTGATCTCCTCATCGTTTTAGCATTTATGGTGTACAGCATCGCAGCTGGTTTTCGTAATCGCGCGAAAGCCTCCACCGGCCTGGAAGAATATTTCCTGGCGGGCAGGTCGCTGAAGGGCTGGAGGGCCGGGTTCAGCATGGCGGCCACCCAATACGCCGCCGATACCCCCCTGCTGGTTACCGGTCTGATAGCGGTGGGGGGCATATTTATGCTGTGGCGCCTCTGGATCTATGGATTGGCCTTTCTGATGATGGGCATGATACTGGGGCGGGTCTGGCGCAGATCGGGGGTACTCACAGACGCCGAATTTGCCGAATTTCGGTATAGCGGCAAGGCCGCCTTGACTCTCCGGGGCCTTAAAGCCATCTATTACGGCACGGTCATCAATTGCACCGTGATGGCCATGGTGCTGGTGGCCGCCACCCGGATATCCGAGACCTTTCTTTTCTGGGACCAGTGGTTGCCCGGGCCGGTCTATTCAGTGCTTTACAACATAGTTGTGAAGATCGGGATTTCACTGGCGTCGGGAGCCACCGGCCTGGAGCCCTTTGTGGCCACCACCAACAATATTATCAGCATCGTCGCGATCCTGGCCTTTACCGCCCTGTATTCCACCACCGGCGGTCTGCGCAGCGTCATAGCAACCGATATTGTCCAATTCACGATCGCCATGTTTGCCACTTTGATTTATGCCATCATCGCCGTGTCCAAAGCGGGGGGCTTGGACACGATGCTATCGAGGTTGTCAGAGATTTACGGTACGGCCCGGGCTGCGGAGATGCTCTCCTTCAGTCCCCCTTCCTATGAAGCGCTGACCCCATTCCTGGTGCTCATCGGTCTACAGTGGTTTTTTCAAATGAACAGTGACGGCACCGGTTACCTGGCCCAAAGAACGATGGCTTGCCGCACCGACCGGGATGCCCAAGTGGCGGCCTTTATCTTCACCTGGGCCCAGATCCTCCTGCGCAGCCTATTCTGGCTGCCTATCGGTATCGCCCTGCTGGTGATCTATCCTTACGATCCCGGTACCGTCATGGATCAGAGTTTTATCGCCGGCAGGGAAATTCTGTTCGCCACCGGTATCAAGGACCTGTTGCCGGTTGGTATTCGTGGACTTATGCTTACAGGCTTATTGGCTGCTTTGGCTTCCACCATTGATACCCATCTGAGTTGGGGCGGGAGCTATTGGACCAATGATATTTATCTACGGTTGGTCAATCAGCACTGGCTGAAACGGGAACCCAGTTCCAAGGAATTGGTGCTCGTGGCCAGACTCTCCACTATCTTGATACTGTTTATCGCCCTGGTTATTATGGCCAACCTGAGCTCCATCCAGCAGGCTTGGCATATTTCGCTCCTTTTCGGCGCCGGTATGGGATCGGTGCTGGTATTGCGCTGGCTCTGGGAACGGATCAATGTTTACTCGGAACTGGCCGCTATGGCGGCCTCCCTGGTGATCGCCCCGATCCTCTTGTTCACGGTAGATGAGGACGGTGTGAGCTTGCGGATCATGGACGAGTGGCTGAAATTGTTGCTGATGTCAAGCTTATCCACCCTGGTAGTGTTGATTGTTACCTGGTTGGCGCCGGCCACGGAAGAGGCTACGCTGGACCGCTTTTTCGAGAAAGTCAAGCCACCGGGATTCTGGCGGCGCACCGCGACGCGGTTGGGTGCGGACCCCGGTTCCCCGGTGGCGGAATTGAAACGGGGTATCTGGCTGGTTCTATCCGTTTCCATGACCATCTTTCTTCTGTTGGTGGGTATCGGCCGCTTACTTTTGCCCGGCCCGGAGATCTTCACTTTGGTTTCGTGGGGATACGTTTTATCAGGACTGGCAAGTATAAAGCTTTGGTGGCACTGGTTTTCCAACGACCAGTCCGAGGCAGATACCAATAATGCCCAAGTCTCACAAGAAATTCCGGCTTAAAGTACTTCTACAGTGGCAAGAGATGGGAAAGGCCGGGCTGCCCGCGCAGGGCAACGGACCACAGTTTGCCCGGGAGTAGTGAATTCCATGAGGGCCAGTCATTTTCGGCGGCGAAAACGCCCTGGAACCTATCGGCGGTGAAGCCTGATCAATGATAATAATAGACAATAAATTTCAAGGGGATGCTCACTAATGCAGGCCAAGATCAAACAGTTAGCGGACTACCGGGGCATCGTCAGTGACGCGATTATCGATGAGATTGGGGTCAAGGCCCGGGAACTTAAGGGGGCCACGGTGGTCCATGTGAACGCCACCAACTTTGGGGGCGGTGTGGCGGAAATCCTCGATAACCTCGTTCCGCTGATGAACGATATCGGCCTGCGGGCGGACTGGCGCGTGCTGCATGGTGTGCCGGACTTTTTTGAGGTCACGAAGAAATTCCACAACGCGCTGCAAGGGCAGGACCTTGTCTTTGATGATCAAGAGCTGCAGCTATTCAAGTTCATCAATGAAAAGTTCGCCCGCTTCGCTTTTCTAGATCACGATTTCGTGATCATCCACGATCCACAGCCGGCCGCGCTGGTCCAGTACGTAGCGCACACTAATCCCTGGGTCTGGCGCTGCCACATAGACATCACCCACCCCAGTGCCCAGGCCTGGAGTTTCATGGAACCGTTTATCCTGGACTACCAGCGAATGATCGTCTCTGCCGAGGAATACAAGAAGCCGGACCTCCGGATCCCACAGCAGATAATGGCCCCTTCCATCGATCCTATATCACCCAAAAACATGGACTTGTCCGAAGAAGTGATCGCCCATTACCTCGATCAGTACCGGATTCCCACCGACAAGCCTTTCATAACCCAGGTATCCCGGTTTGACCCCTGGAAGGACCCGGAAGGGGTGTTAAAAGTCTTTGAGCTGGTCAAGCAGCAGGTGGACTGCCGCCTGGTCTATTGCTATAATATGTCCGCCGATGATCCTGAGGGGGTGAAGATTTATGAGCGCATGCTGGCGACGGCCAAGCCCTATCTTGACAGTGGCGATGTGCTGTTTATTCGCGGGGACGATCCCGTTCTGGTGAACGTGCTGCAACGGACCTCGAGCGTAATTTTGCAAAAATCCACTCGCGAGGGATTTGGCCTGACGGTTACCGAGGCCATGTGGAAGGGGACCCCGGTTGTGGCTTCCAACGTCGGTGGTATCCCCACCCAAATTCAGGACGGTGTTACCGGCTTCCTGGTAGAGCCCCTCGACCTGGATGGCTGTGCCGAAAAAGTGGTGGCCCTGCTGGAGGATACCGATCTCGCCGCCCGCATCGGACAGCAGGCTCGGGAATATGCCCGGGAGCACTTCCTCATCACCCGCCACCTCCTGGACTATCTGAACCTTCTGCTTAGCCTGAAATGATGACTGGGTTTAGAGATTTGGTGGCAATTAAATAACAGTCTGGCTGGAGCTCACCCCTTTGGGCGTTGGCCCACGGGTAGGGCCGGCCGTGGAGTCGGGCTACCACCATGGTAGAGTCGAACCACCGCGCCGCTGATGGCGCACGACCCCTCCCACACCTACATGGCCCATCTCACCGCCAGGCCGGCCGGGCACGGACTATGCGACGACAACTATATCATCGCCTGAAGCCCGGCCAGTAGCCTGAAAGTCCTGGAATAGCGCATCTATCGGCGCGAACAGATAGCGTTACTCCATCAAAATACGGCCACTAATTTCCATTCTCCGTCTTTTTTCAGCAGATACTTCACAACCTTAATATCATTTGAAGTTTCTTCACCTGCCCATATGCCTTCTAAATGTTCATCGTGGTTGACAAACGCGACATTACCGTTGAGGCTAATGTCGAAATTTGATTGGGTGACTTCCACTCCATATTTATCCGGCTCTTTGTTTATTAATTCAATATTGTTCTCAAGATTGTTCTTAAACGCCACACTTAGGGATTCCCATCCAACCTTAACTACACTATCTATTGTTGCATGCATCACGTAAGGTTCATGGACCCAGGCCGCAGCTAGACGCTCATAGTCATTGTCAAAAGCAGCCTTCGTTTCACTTTGAACAGCTGCCTTGACGGCCGCTTCCTCCGCAGCCACATCCACTTTCTGCTCGCAAGCCACCAGTCCCAGGGTTGCCAGTAATATAAGATAATTCACAGGATTACGCATGGGTGCCGCCCTTTCCTTGGTTTGGGTTAGTAAATCGTTGTTATTAATCAACAACTTGACTTTCTAATCTAAAGAGGAAATTATCAAAAACAAAGTTATTTGCGTTAGTTTTAGGTTTATCCAAGGAGTAGGGGCCAGCTCTGTGCCCTGGCAAACCGGCGATGAGGTTGTGAATATTAATACGGTTAACACGCTGTTGGTAGCAAACATGTCGATCGAGCGCCGGCGTCAGGAATTCCCTGGCAAGCACCGATGACATTAATACCGAGGCGGAATTATTACGTGTTTACTGGGCACCGGACCTTTTAATTTAAGAAGAGGCTGAATGACGGAGTCTTGTTCAGGTAATCTTGTTTTGGCAATATGAGGAGAGAAGCGAATGGCTCGGATGACCAGCGGACCAATACTTGCCTTGTGGATCGCAACAGGCGCGGGGATCGGTACTGCTATGGGTGTGGCTACTGATAACATAGGCACGTGGCTAGCTGTCGGAATAGGTATCGGCGCAGCGGTTGGAACTGCCTTAGGCGCTCGCCATTTATCAACTGGCAATGATAATGAGGATGAGAGTAAAACGGATTGAGAGAATGTAGGCACTCCTGCCACCTCGGATCGAACCAATTCCGGTTCATGAAGGAATATCAAGGATGACCAGCGCTCCAGAAGACGGTATAGCGATCACATCGGGCACCCGGGCTCGGCTCCGGGAGGCGCAGCTCGATTTGGTCAACAGCCAGTTATGGTTGACGGCCATCAGTACCCCCGTCCTAACTATTCTAGTATCCATTGTACT
>JADFMC010000333.1 GCA_022564085.1 Fidelibacterota bacterium
AACCGCTTCCCGCAGTCTTTCACGGTCAAAGGCCTCGGCTAGATAGTTATAGTCCAGGTAGGGTTGAACATGGGGGTCAACGGACGTTAGCTTAAGCTCTCCAGAACTAACCGGCAGCAGCAGCCCCGCCATCATCTCGACCCGCCGGTCCGACAGGCCGCCGCCGTCCGGTTGGGAGGTTGAATGATCCTGAGGCTTGAGCCGGGGTGTGACAAAAGCCCCCATGCTGATTCCCAGGTCGTTACGCAGGTGGGAGCCGGCCGCGGTAAAGCGAAAGGCCACCCCGCCTCGTGCCGGTCTCTCCTCCACCGGATAGCCTCCCTTGACTCTCCAGGTGACGTACAACTTGGGATGGTCCCTGAGGTTTTGGCCCACCCCCGGCAGGTCGAGGACCACCGGTATTCCCAAGCCGGCCAGCTGTTCCGCGGGACCGATTCCCGACAACATCAGAAGGTGAGGGGAGCCAATGGCCCCGGCGCTGAGAATGACCTGATCCCCTTCGACCGTAAACGTATCGCCGCCGCTGTCCACCTCAACGCCGGTGACCAGATGTCCGTCCAGAAGGAGGCGCCGGGCAGTGCAGTTGGCCCGAATCGTCAGGTTTAGCCTGTGTCTGCTCTGACTCAAGTAGCCAAGAGAGGTGCTGAAACGGACCCGGTCATGGTTGTTGGTGATGGCCGGTCCCACCCCTTGTGACCCCGGTTCATTGTGGTCCGGTGTTTCAGGATAGCCCGCATCCACGCAGGCGTTGTAGAAGGCCGTCTGAGTGCCATGCCATTGCTCCCGGTCGGAATGGTGCACAAAGATGGGGCCGCTGCTTCCATGGTGTTCGTCGTGGCGGTCAACGTCGGTTTCCAGCCGCCGGAAGTAGGGCAGCACCTGGTCGAAGCTCCACTGATCGTTGCCCATGTCAGCCCAGGCTTGGAAGTCGTCGGGTATACCCCGGTAGAACGCCGAGGAATTGATGGCGCTGGAGCCTCCGGTGACCTTGCCCCTGGGCACCGCCATGTCCGGCGAGAGACCGGTTGCCCTGGCCACGAATTGCCAGTTGTGGATACTTGACGCCAACGCCACCGGGTGGCCACCGGGGGTTCGCATCGGGGGTACGCCCGCGCCGGTATCGAACCCGTATTTGACTTCATCGGGAAGATGCTCAAATTCGGGATAGTCGGGTCCCGCTTCCAAGAGCAGGACGGACCGTTGGGGATCTTCCGAGAGCCGGCTCGCCAGGATCGCCCCGGCGGACCCGGCGCCCACGATGATCACGTCGTATCTCACGTTTGCGCCTCCAGGTTTCTAGCGCGTCAAAATGATGCCTACCGGCCTTGCTTGATCCAGTCGGCAACCTTCTCGGCGATCATAATCGTGGTGGCATTGGTGTTGGCCCGAATCACGTCGGGCATGATGGAGGCGTCCACCACCCGAAGGTTTTCCATACCGTGGACGTGGCCGAACTGGTCCACCACCGCCATTGGATCACCGGCTGGGCCCATCTTGCAGGTGCCTGAGATATGGTGCTGGGTGTAAACGTTGCGCAGCATCCAATCGTCCAGCGCGTCGTCGGTGGCCAGGTCCTGGTCGGTGGGGTTCAGCCGGGCCTCTATCAGGTTTTGGAACTGTTCGTGCTGGGATATCTTTACCGCCATCCGCAGCGCCTCCCTCATGCGCTGGCGGTCATAGGGGTCGGTGAGGAAATCGTAGTTCAAATTGGGCTGCACCAGAGGGTCGGTGGAGGTCAGCGTCAACTCTCCCGCCGAGGTGGCGTTCTGCAGACCAACGCTGAGGCCAAAGTGGAAATCGTCGCTCTCGATGACCACGCTGGAAGGCCGGTGCTCGCTGTTCATCAAAATGGGAGTTAGCTGGAAGTCGGCCCTGGTGGAAGACCCCTGGGTGCTGAACCGCAGGCCCACCTGAATGCTGGCGGCGTCATCGGATGGGGCCTCGCCGATGCCCTTGAAAAGCAAGAATGCCGCCGGGTGGTCCCTTAGATTTTGCCCCACGCCGGGAAGCTCGTGCACCAGGTCTATCCCCAGGCTGCCCAGGTGGCCGGCCGGTCCCACGCCGGACAACATCAAAATCTGGGGAGAAGCCACCGCGCCGCCGCAGAGTATGACCTGATCGGCTTCAACCGTGAACCTTTGGTCCCCGCTGGCCGCCTCCACTCCGACGGCCCGTTTGCCCTGGACCAATACCCGGTGGACGGTGACGTTACCTTTGATGGTGAGGTTGAGGCGGTGGCGGGCCAGGTTCAGATAGGTGAGGGACGTGCTCATGCGGACACCGTCGATATTGTTCAAGGGACGGGCGGCGATGCCGGTGGAGTCGGGATGGTTCTGGTCGGGGTCCTCGGGGAAGCCCATGTCTATGCAGGCGTCGTAAACCGCCCTGGCCGTGGGTAGCCACTCCCTCCTCTGGTACCGGCGCTCGGGTAGGTGGC
>JADFMC010000334.1 GCA_022564085.1 Fidelibacterota bacterium
TCTTACCACAGTTGATATTCCCCACATGCCGATAAGAAAGCCCATCAACACCCAAGGCACCGAGGCCAACTGATCAACTATCTCATCTGGTGGATTATTGATGGGCAACGAGCTTGCTATATACGCACTACCCGTTATAAAAATAAGTAATGCCGTGACCGACATATCTAACCCGACTGCTAAATCTTCTTTTCTGAAGCCTGAATGCCGGTCATTTCTTGATACATATTTCACAAATATGGATAGCGCCACTGTCAGTAGTGGCACCCCAAATTGCAGGAAATAATCATCACCTAAGAATTTCACGCTATGTTCTCTGCGGTCATATTTTAAATTGTGGCATAACTATTATTTATATGGTTTCCAGATAAGCCCGAATCTGGACCTTCTTTCCAGATAACACTCAGCGAGCACTTAGCATTAAATGCTCTTTTGTCAAAGCCTTATGATGATCCGAATCTCGCGCATGCGTCTTATTTGGTTTCCGTATAATACGCATCACTTCCTTCCTCACAGGGTGTCAAAGGGGGTTTTTCACGCCTCAGCCGCCTCGGTTCAGCACGCGAGTATAGACTTGTCCTGAGTGTAACGGAAGGATCATCATGGTTCTGACGTTGTTGTGGCCCACGAGTCCCCTCCCCTGTTCTTCTTTCTTCGAAATCTTACTTTGCGCCCTTTGCGCCTTTGCGGTTCATTTCTTCTTTCTTCACTGCCAACTACTCTCAGTCCACCTGTTCCAGGTGGATCTCCCGGGTGATATAGCTCACCGCTCTGCCCTTCGGCACGCTCACCTGCACCCGGTAGCCGGCGTCCTTCCCCGGACCGATGGACGTGTCGGTAAACACACCCGAAATATATGACATGTTGCTGCCATCCACAAAACTGGAGTCTACCGCCAGCAGGTTGGTCTCGGCGCTCCACAGCCTGAATATCACCCGCACGAAATCGCCCCGAGTGATCCCCTCGTTACGCACCCGGCCGCTGTAGATGCGGTGCTCATCGTAGAGCTCTTCTCGGGCGTCACCTAGAAAATCGATCTTGGGCTTGAAATCCGCCATTTCACCGATGCTGCGCACAGTGGACTTGTTCAGGGTCAGGTTCCCCAGGCTGGTCTCCAGGGTGACCTGGTTGATATCCTCGCTGATGATATTGCCCCGCACGATAGTGCCGTTGGTCAGCACTATCTCGTGGGTCATCCGCGGCGGTTTCAATCGGTTCAGGAGGGTGCGATAGACCTCCGGCGAGAGCTCCCGGCTTTTATAGGCCTCCACGGCGATGCGCAGCTCGTTCATCTGCCGGCGCAGCTGCTCCATACTGACTTGCATCTCGTAAAACTGCCGTTGGGTGACCGCCCGGGGCCGTTGGGGCAGCGTCTCGATGGTCTCGCCGGCCTTATCCTTCTGCCCGCTGACGATGATCGGTGGTGAGATCAATAGCAGTGCCAGGAGGGTTAATGCGGCCTTTTTGGCCTGGCTCATTGTTTGCGCTCCCAGGCCATGGCCGCCTTGAGCGCCGCCCGCCGGAGCCGTTCCTGGCCTTCCGGCCCTGGTAGTAAAGCCTTGGTCAGGGTTGCGATCTCACCCCGGAGGAAGTAATTCTCCGGATGTTCCAGCAACGGCAGGATGCGGGCCAGTACGGAGGGGTCCTTAAAGTTCGCCAGATTGGTGATGGCCTGTTTGCGGAAGGCGGCCGGCAATTCCGCTGCCAGGGCGATCTCCACCAACGTCGGTTTCACCGTGGGATCGTCGAAGTCCCCCAACGCTTTGAGCAGGGTGTTCATCAGGGCAAAATATTCCTGGCGCCCCATCTGGTAGGTCTCCAGCAGGGCCAGAATCAACCGTTCTTCCTTGATATCGCCCATGGCCCGCAGGGCGAACTGGCGCAGCTGCAAGTTGGAAGTGGGTTCTCCCAGCATCTGGGCGAATAGTTGCACTACCTCGGGTGATTCTTTCTTGGCCAGGATCTCGATAGCCGTGCTGCGGGTGCCCAGACTGACCGCCGGGTCGCTGGCGATATCGATCAGTACCGGAATAGCCTTGTTGTCGCCTATGTTGCCCAGGGCGGTGGTGAGCATCTGCTCCATGCGCAACTGATTCTCCCGGGTGCTCTGATACAAGTCGATCAACGACTGGATATAGTCCTCCGAGCCCACCGATTCCAAACCCTCCACAAGTTTGGTGCGCAGCTGGTTCAGTTTCATATCGGTGGAAGCCAATGCTTCGATGAACGCCCGGCCGCTCTCGTGGCTGGGAATGGCGGCCAGGATATCGATGGACTCCAGCATCATATCGATATCCAGGTTCTCGGCGTTGCGGATGTTCTGGGCCAGT
Organism: Fidelibacterota bacterium; assembly: GCA_022564085.1. Classification (GTDB taxonomy): domain Bacteria; phylum Fidelibacterota; class Marinisomatia; order SCGC-AAA003-L08; family TS1B11; genus JACZSB01. The sequence goes on from JADFMC010000334.1 coordinate 2,331, forward strand.
GCGTCCATGGCCTTGGGGTGGCGGCTCTCCCCTAACGCCCGGGCCGCTGCCAAACGGGCGCTGAGTGGTTGCTCCGGGTCCTCGTAGATCTCAAT
>JADFMC010000335.1 GCA_022564085.1 Fidelibacterota bacterium
TGTTTGCGCGGAAGATTCCCCGATTGCCTCTGGCTACAACCGGACTTGATGGCCTGGTCCCACCGGTTCAGCGAGGCCTTCCAACCCCGGCTCCGGGTACTGGAGGAGACAACCGGACGGAAGCGGTTGCCAGGCCAGGGCACGGGACAAGGGTGCCGCCGCGCCACCTTGCGCTTAAATTCGCCAGCACTTGACGGGAGTAGAATGAGCGAGAACATCAATATCAAGGATTTCACCTCGTTGGATATTCGGGTAGGCACCATCCTGACGGCGGCGCCGGCCCCCGACGCAAAAGTACCGGCCTATCACCTGGAGATCGATTTCGGCGCCTTGGGCACCAGGCGCTCCTCTGCCCGGATCACTGATCATTACCGGCCGGAGGAGTTGGTGGGCAGCCAGATACTGGCGGTGGTGAACTTGCCCCCCAAACAGATTGGCAGTTTTAAGAGCGAGGTGTTGGTGCTGGGGGGCTATGAACCGGATGGCAGCGTAAAATTGCTGCGGCCTGATAAACCGGTCACCAATGGAGCGCGGGTGCGATGATCAAGGCGGTGGTTTTCGATATGGATGGGGTGGTGGTGGACTCCGAACCGTTGTACCAGCAAGCCCAGGTGCGCCTGTTCGCCGAAATTGGTGTCACTATCCCAGAGGAAGACTGGAAGCTATTCCGGGGCATGACCGAGAATAACTATTATGAATTTGTAGGCCGGCGCTATAACCTCAGCGGTCAACTGGGGCAGTTGCGCAGGCGCGGCCGGCAGTATGTCCAGGAACTGTTTGAAGCGCAGCTGCAGTTCATGGCCGGTTTTACCAGCCTGCAGCGGCTCCTCAAGGGACACTACCGCCTGGGTCTGGTAACCTCCACTGCCTCCGATCTGTATCAGGTGGTGAATGACAAATTGCAACTGGGACCATTTTTTGAGGAAGTGGTGTGCGGGGAGATGACGATCAATAGCAAACCGCATCCGGAACCGTACCTGGAAATTATGCGTCGGCTGGAAATAGCCCCGAATGAAACGGTGGTGGTGGAAGATTCGATTCATGGTCTGAACGCGGCTCGTGACTCCGGGGCCTGGACTATCGCCCTGACAGGTTCTGTCCCGCAGGAAGATATGCCGCCGGTCCACGCCATCATCGATTCATTGGAGGAACTTTCGCCTGGATACATCGATAATCTGGCTTCCATGGCAGCGGGCTGAACTGCATGGGAACCAGTGAGCGCGGTCGCCCGCCTAAAGTGCGCATAATCCTGCTCCATGAGAAGCATATCGCCAGGATGATCGAGTGGCGCAATCAGCCCGAGATCGGGGAGCACCAGCCCATTGCCCAGCTCAGTCGTGATCAGTTTATGAACTTCATCAGCAGCCAGAAAGCGCCGCACTTCTGGAAATTGGCCGACCGGGAGTATATTCTGATTATCGAGGAGGTCACCGGCAAGCAACCGGTAGGCTGGATCACATTGGAGATATCTTCCCAGCAGCACGGGCTGTCCCGCCTGGGTTACAGCATCGGTAAGGAGCACTGGGGCCGGGGCTATGCCACCGCCGCCGTCCGGACTTTGCTGGTGCAGCTGTTTACAAAGACCGCCATCGTGCGTATCGAAGCCGACTGCTCGGTGCATAACCCCGCTTCCATGCGGGTATTGGATAAATGCGGCTTCCGCAAAGTGGGTGTTAAAAAAGAATACCTGGTGATCAATGGCCGCCGGGTGGATCATTATTATTACGAGCTATTAAAGAAAAACTTTAAGTAACCGACAGCCTGCGCGCAGCACACATGTCAGCCGCATACGACGACGCCCTGCGGATTCTAACCGGCACCAATCCGGAATACGGCGGCCGGACCAATCATGGCTCTACAGTGGCCATGGCCCTCATCGAGATGGACCGGCCGGATGCGGTGTTGCCCTGGGTACAGCGCTACCGTCATCGCCTCGACGGCCGCCAACCCACAAAAAAAATGCTCAATCGTCATAATTACACCCCAGCGCTGGGTGTCATGGGGCGCGCCAGCGACTGGGTCGCCTTTTTCCAACGGGAGTTGGTAGAACGTGATTGGAAGGTGGTGCTCAATATCTGGATGCCCCGGTTGGCGCCCGGTCTGGCGGGGGCGGCCGGCAACGGTTTGCTGCGTGTGGCTCATGCTGTCCGGAGCCTGGAAGAGGGCACCAGTAATCTGCGGAAGGCGGAGCTGGCCGAGGGGCTGGCTTATTGGGCCGCCCGCTACCTGAACCTGCCCGGCATCCCGGCCGGCGCCGGCGCCGGCCGCCTGACCCCTGCCGAAGCGCTGGCCGCAATCAAGTGGCAAAACCAGAAAATGCAGCCTGATTTCGGGCAGATCAGCGAGGGGTTGAGGGGACTACGCGGGTTTACCCCCTTCGCCGGGGTAATCAACCTGGCGGCGCTACCGGCAGAC
>JADFMC010000336.1 GCA_022564085.1 Fidelibacterota bacterium
CGCGGCTGAATCGCAATGTGGGCGCCTGCCCATCGGTAAACAGGTGCAGGTCCGGCTCCAGCACGCGCCGAGTATCCAGGACAATCCGGCGGGGATGGGCGCCATCCGCCTCCCGAACCGTCAACCGGGGATTATCCACCTGGGCTGTACGCCGGCCAATCATCACGCCATCCACCTCGGCCCGTAGCCGGTGCACAATTCGCCGGGATTCGGCCGATGTAAACCACCGATTCCCGGTCATGGTAGCGGCCACAAAGTTATCGCTGGTTCGCGCCGCCTTCAATATTACATATGGCCGGCCGGTGGTTATCCATTTTAAGAAACCCCGGTTGAGCCGGGCCGCCTGGGGGGCCAGAACACCCAGTTTAACCTCAATGCCCGCTGCGCGCAGGCCGGCGATACCGGCGCCGTCCACCTCGGGATTTGGATCCCGGTGGGCCACGACCAGCCTGGTCACACCGGCCCGAATCAAGGCCGGGACACAGGGCGGGGTTTTCTTGCCGGGAAAAACTTGGGCGCACGGTTCCAGGGTCACATAAGCGCTGGCGCCCCGGGCCCGGTCGCCGGCTTGCTCCAGGGCTTGGGGTTCAGCGTGGGGACCACCGAACCGCTCGTGCCACCCTTCGCCCACAACTTCACCGTCCCGCACCAGGAGGCATCCCACCCGGGGATCGGGACTGACCCGCGTTGCCGGCCGCCCGGCCAGTTCCAATGCCCGGCGCATGTACTGGCCGTCAATATCCTGGCTTTTATCCGAAACCCTGGATGTTCCCCGGGTGGTGATTGGGGCGGCCCCGGCCATCAGGTCTAGGCGAACGGTATGGGAATAAAGCACAGGATAAAGATGGCCAGACAGATCAAGCCAATCCGTAATTCATACGGGGATAAGGGTCGTTGAATATCGTGGATCGGAGGGTGCCGTACCGTGCGCATCAGCACCAGTATCAGCACGGCCCACAGCAGCCAGTTGAGTGAGAGGAACAGCCCCATGGGTATCAGCAGCGCCATGACGATGCGGCCCAGCCAGTGCTGGCGGTCGCCCAGCAGGGCGTAGGCAATATGCCCGCCGTCCAATTGGGCCAACGGCAGCAGGTTAAGCATGGTTACCAGCATACCTATCCAGCCGGCGAAGGCCACCGGGTGGAGCATGATGTCCTGTTCGGGCCCCAGGCCGGGGAATATTAAGGCGGAAGACAGTTTTAACAGCAAATTATCCCCGAGCATAATCCCCTCGCCCCCGATCTCCACCACCGTCGACAGCTGTAGCCCCAGCAACAGCGCCGGGACCGCCACCAGAAAACCGGCGATAGGGCCGGCGGCGCCGATCTCCAGCAGGGCCAGCCGGTTGGGGATCGGACCGCGCAATTTGATGAACGCCCCGAATGTACCGATAAAGGTGAGCGGCGGCGGCACCGGGATAAAATAGGGCAGGGTGACGTCTACATTATGTCTACGGGCATAGTAATAGTGCCCGTACTCGTGGAAGCCCAGGATAGCCATCAGGGTCAGGCTGAAAGGCCAGCCGTAAATGATGGTCCAGGGTTGGAGGAAGACGTTGTACCCCTCCAGGATGGCCCCGGACATGAGGGTCGTAATGATCGTAGCCAGAAAGAGGCCCAGGTGCAGCCGGGACGGCATGTGCCGGCGCTTGCTTAGCCGCTCGCGTAATATGACCAGCAATCGATCTTCCTTGCGGTTGAAATCGACTTGCAAGTCCAGGCCGGTCAGGGCGGCCCGCTCTGCCCCTTCCGATACACCGTCCATGAGGTGATAGTAAACCACCTCGCCGGACGCAAACTTACCGCGCCCGTCTATGATTGCGACCCGTGAGAGGGCCTGGATTCCCTTTTCGATTTCCACTGACATAGTCAACTGTAAAGCGCCCCCACGGGCAGTAGTTCCCATCTAGGGTAGCTGCAACTCTTCAGGGAAGTACCATCGCCGGGGCTCGCCCGAGGGCGGTTCTGCCCAATCCCCCGGCAGTTTGGGTACCAGCGGCCTGCTGATCCCTTCCACCGCCACCGGCACCTTATCACCCAGGTAGTAATCCAGGGTGTTGATCCAATCCCGGCAAGCCTGGGTGTACTCAGCCACCACACTATCGGACGAACCTATCGCCCGCAAGCTGGCAATGGCCAGGGCCGAGACTACCGGCAAATAGCGGTTGGCCGGGTCCTGGTACACCATATCGGTTCCTCGCACCAGCTGGTCGATGGTGAAGCGGTTCAGGTAGTCCCGGAATATGACACCGGCATCGGCCGTATCCACCGCCCAGCTCTGGAGAAAGTAGTACAGTTTGGCGTCCAGCAGCCCCTGCACATAGGCCCTTTTCAGCGGCTGGCGGTACTCGGGATATTCCGCCGTGAGGCGATCGAT
>JADFMC010000337.1 GCA_022564085.1 Fidelibacterota bacterium
GCCTTGGACGTGGGCAACGGCTTGGAAGCGAAGAGCCTGCCCTGAGCCCTTCGCTTCACTCAGGATAAACTCCGCCGAAGGGGGTGAGGTTCAATACGGAACGTCGCCCCAAGATTAGCCATTAGAAGAGAAAAGGTTTAATTTTTCCAGGGAACTCCTGAAAAGCTATTGCCCGACTAAAACTCCAGGCCCAGGGCGAATGCGCTACTGAGACCTAACGGTCCCAAGTTCTTCACCGCCCCATCCACCGTAAGCCGCCTGTCACGATGCCCTCGGCTAGTGACTAATCCCAGCCCCAGTGAAAACCCCGACAGCAGATCGGAGTAGGTCGCACCCCGGGCGTAGTCCGTTTTACCCTCATCCACCCCCAGACGGAATTGGATACCCAGCGGTAGGGCGAACTCGCCACCCAGACGCCAGACCGGGTGATGCACCCCCTCGAGCCGGCCGGCAGTGACATACAGGGTCAGTGGCAGGTGGGCCAAGGTTTTAGCGGCGCCTACCAGCAAGGCGGTGGGGACTTCATCCGGATAGTCGCTGGGGTTGTACTGCTTGAGGATACGGCCCCGGTTCTGCGCCACCGCTCCCAGGCGCAGATCGAAGCGCGGCACCGCCAGCTGCAGGCCCAACGACCACAACAGGGTGCCGGCCCTAACTTCTTCCAGCCAGCTGAACAGCCCCCCCACAGTGGCGCCCACGGTTATAATCCGTCCCATGCGGCGGGCAATAGCGGCCCGCACCAGCAGATCGCCGGCGCCGTAATTGCCGGTCTCCTGCCCATCTATATCATAGCCCTGGAAATTGCCGTAATTCATATTGCGGATATCCAGGGCCACCACCTGCGACCTGGCCGACATAACCAACTGGACAGCCCGTTGGCTGATACCGGCCGGATAAATGCGCAAGCCAAATTCCACGCGCCGGACCGGTCGGCTGCTGTCGGCAATGGCGGCCAACCCGGCTGGGTTCAAACCCACCGCCTCTGTCTGTAGTTGCGCCGCGATCGTGGAGTTGGCCAGTGCCAAGCCCCGGGGATGGGCGGCATCCGCCAGCCACTCGAAACTGGTTTGTGACCATACGGCAGTGCTAAGCACCACATTGATCAAGGCAGCCATTACCCAGGCGGGCCGGGGTAAACCGATTACGGTTTGACAACCTGCTATTTTCCGTCTGTTAGGCTTCAAATCTCTCCGGTCCCTTTTGACCATCGCGCTCCAATTTAAGTAGCCGCAGCTCCTCTTCCACCTGCCATCGCGCCTTGATAACCGCATTGCGCCGCAAGCGGGCCAGGTAGGCCACGATCAGTAGTAATGGCAGCGATATATACAGCACCCGGGGGTCTGCCACCACCATCAGGAGATTGTAGCGCCGCTCCAGTTGTGCCCGGTAGTGCTCCTGGAACTTAGCCGGTGATTCACCCGTGGCCCAGGTGAAGGCCATCCCAAAGTCATCACCTGCAGCCAGGCCGGTGAATATTTCCCGGAAAATGCCCGGCCCGTAAAGCTCCGCCATTTCCCGGACCGCCAGATAGGCTTGGGCGTAGGCTTGGGTACTCCAATCAGCTGAGCTGTGATGAAACCGGCGCAATTCATTCAGGTCATAGAAACGGCCCACCAGCCGGGCCTTCACCAGGGCCCAATGGAAGCCGCGGTTGAACCCGCTACTGGTATATACAGCCAACCCTTCGTGGAACCAACCGGGCATCTGTCCACCACCGGCGGCGGGGGCCACTCGAAACAGGTAAAGGTGGGTGAACTCGTGCAACAGGGTCTGCTCGAACTCCCCCACCGAGAAGTCGGCATCAAAGGTGGTGGGTATGAGCAGCACTACCCGGGAGGGGTGCTGGAGGGTTACCGCCTGGAACCACTCGGGCAACTCGTGCCCGGTCCAGCTGGCCATCTCGGCATGATCCCGGGCAAGTATGAGATCATAGCGGCTCTTAGTCACCGGGCCATAGCGCTCCACCAGCACCGTTGTCACCGTCTCCACCGTCTGCCGGAGATTTATAGCTGCCACCGAACTGAAGCTCTCTGGTAGCTGCAGCCTATATTCTCCCAGGGCACTGGAATAGATTCTCTCCGATTCCACCGGCCTTTGCAGAGCAGGGGGCGCAACCCAGGCGGCGCCGGCCAACGCCAGTACCGTGATCCGAACCGTGTCGATCCTGCTCATAACAGGTTGACCGGGTCCACGTCGATTTTCAGCCGGACGCCCCCCCGGGCGCCCTCCAGCCAAGATCGCGGGATGCTGCTGAAGGTATGCCGGTGAAGCCGTATCCCATCCGGGTCCAGTACCCGATCCGACTTGATCAGCAGGTGCACCCGCCACTGTCCCCGCAACCTCTCTAAGGGCGCGGAGGCCGGTCCCAGAA
>JADFMC010000029.1 GCA_022564085.1 Fidelibacterota bacterium
ATATCCCAGCCCTGGACATATCCTTCCCTCGTCTCGGCAGCGGCATCGCCAAGTATCTCCCAACCGCCATGAGTTAAGGTAACAAGGGTGCCGCCGTCCTGTGCCTGGAAGGATACGGTAATAATCTGGGCGGTTTCGGCTGCACGGCCGGGATGCCAGCTGAAGGTAAGTTCCCCCGGCGGCGACCAATCTTGAATCGTGCCCCAAATATGCTTTTCGCCACCTTTTGCGATTTCGAACAGTTCACCTCCCTGGCAGGATAAACTCTGCAATCTTAAATTTTCAATTTGCATTTTACAATTTTCAATACACCTGTGCCGGATGCCCTCCCGATTCTCTCTTTACGGTTGCCACCAGCCGTTCGTATATTCCCCGCCTGAAAACGGGCCTATAGGCCGGTAAAAGTATAAGGGATAAAATGAGCAGGTATTGTCAAGTCACGGGGCGGGGACCATCCTTCGGGAATAAGGTCAGCCATGCCCACAACAAAAGCCGGCGGCGGTTCGACCTGAACCTGTTCAAGAAGAAGTTCTGGATTCGGGAAGAGGGCCGCTTCATCAGGTTGCGGGTGTCGGCCAAGGGGATCCGGATCATCGACAAGAAAGGCATTAGTAAGGTGATGCGGGAGATGCGGGCCCGGGGGGAGAAGGTCTAGCCCTTCGGTTCAAGCATCTGGCCTACTCAGGGCAGGCTCCTTCAACCCTCCATTTGAACGTACCCAGGGTGACAACAGCAACGTAGTCTGCCTGGGGCACGGCAGACGGCCCCAAAGAAAATATAAGCCCCCTCATCCCAACAGCGGACGAGGGGGCCTTTGCTTTCCAGGGTAGAGCAGTTTCAACTACAGGGGCAATGGACCTCCGGCGGGGGCGGGGGCTTTGGCCCGCAGGACGGTGGGTATCTCCAGGTCATCGGCCCCGGCAGCGGCGGCGTCCTCTTCCAGGTCTAAGGAGAGTTCCCCATCGCTGGATAGAATCTGGCGGTTAAGGGCCGGTATGTTCCCCAGTCCCTGGGGCAGACTGGCGGCGGCCACCATGCGGGCGGGGGCGGCGGTGCGCCGGTTGGCGTTATCGGGCCGTTGGAAGCCGGTGGCGATGACCGTCACCCGGAACTCATCGGTGAGTTGGGGATTGATGACCGCCCCGAAAATGACATTCACGTCATCACCGGCCTCCTCGTTGATGATGGAGGCGGCGTCGTTCACCTCGTGCAGGGTGATGGTGGGGTCGCCGGTGATGTTCACCAGCAGCCCGCGGGCGCCTGAGATATTGCAATCCTGTAGCAGGGGCGACGAGATGGCCTGTTGGGCGGCCAGGATGGCCCGTTCCTCACCGTGGCCGATGCCGGTGCCCATAATAGCCTCGCCCATGTCCAGCATGATGGTGCGCACGTCGGCGAAGTCCAGATTGATCAGGCCGTGGATATTGATCAGGTCGGAGATGCCCCGGGTGGCCTGGTGCAGGATGCTGTCGGCCAGCTTGAGCGCCTCGGCGAACCCGGTATTGGGATCGGTGATGCGCAGCAGGGTCTCGTTGGGGATCACCAGGGTGGTGTCGCAGAACCGGCGCAGTTCCTCGATACCACCTTCGGCCCGGTCGGCCCGCTGGCGGCCTTCAAATACGAAGGGCCGGGTGACGATGCCCACGGTTAGTATGCCCAGCGATTTGGCAATGCGGGCGATGCTGGGCGCAGCCCCGGTACCGGTGCCACCACCCATCCCGGCGGTAATAAACACCATGTCGGACCCGGCCACTGCTTCCTTGATTATTTCCTGATCCTCCTCAACAGCCTGGCAGCCGATGTCGATGTCGGCGCCGGCCCCCAACCCCTTAGTGAGGGTCTTGCCGATCTGTAGTTTGGTCTCGGCCAGGTTGTTGTCCAGATCCTGGGCGTCGGTGTTCACCGCGATGAACTCCACCCCCATGAGGTTGTCCTCGATCATGCGGTTGATAGCATTGCCGCCGGCGCCACCCACGCCGACTACCTTGATCTTGGCCTTGAGCAGATTGTAGTCGTCGAATTCAAAGAACATGGTCTTTCTCCTATTACTCGGTTAAAACAACTCCCTGAAAAAGTCCTTTACGCCGCCGCTCAGGTCGCCGATAAAGCGGCCTATGCCGCCCGGCCGCCGGACCGCGCCATATTTTTCCTGATGCTCCCGCCCATACAGCAGCAATCCGGTGGCCGTGGCGTACTCGGGTGAGTGCATCACGTCCTCCAGCCCCTGGATGTGCAGGGGATAGCCCACCTTGGTGTCGGCGTTGAAAACTTCACCGGCCTTTTCCTCGATGTCCTTGAGCAGGACGCCGCCACCGGTGAGCACCACCCCGAAGGTGAGTTTGTCGCCCACCTCGCTCTTGCGCACCTCGTTGCGGCACAGGGCCAGGATTTCCTCCAGCCGGGGCTCGATTATGGAAGACAAACCCCGTTTGGTGGTGGTCTGGGGCTGGCGGCCGGCGATCCCCTCGATGGTGATCTCGTTATCCTCGATGGTGGCCGGGAATTTCGCGTAGCCGTGCTCCCGTTTGAGCTCTTCGGCCTTCTGGTAAGTGGTGTGCAGTATCTGGGCAATATCGTTGGTGACCCGATTGCCGCCGAAGGGGATCACGGAGGTATGCCGCACACCGCCGTTATAGTAAACGATGATATCCGTCGTGCCGCCACCCATATCGATGAGCACCACGCCCTGCTCTTTTTCGGTCTCCTCCAGGACGGCGTAGGCCGAGGCCAGGGGGGCCAATATCAGGGTCTCCACCCATAGGCCGGCGGCTTCAACGCAGCGGGTGATGTTCTGGGCGGCGGAGCTGACCACGGTCACCAGGTGGACCCGGGCCTCCAGCCGGTGGCCGACGTGCCCCAGGGGATCCTTGATGCCGTCGTGCTGGTCAATTTTAAATTCCTGGGGCAACACGTGGAGGATTTCCCGTTCGGTGGGCAGGGTGATGGCCTTGGCCTGTTCCAGCACCCGCAGGATATCGTCCTCATCGATCTCCGAAGTGCTGGGCACCCGGGATTCGCCCCGGCTGACGGTGATTACCCCGGCATTGTTCATGCTGCGCACCTGTTCACCCGATAAGGCCACGTACACGCCGTCCATTTTCACGTCGGCCTGGTTTTCCGCTTCACTGACAGCCGCTTCGATAGAGGCGATGGTTTCTTTAACACTCACCACCATCCCTTTGCGGATACCGGTGGCGGCAGTGCGGCCCATGCCCAGCAAATTCATGCGGCCTTCATCGTCCACCTGGGCGATAACGGCGCAGACCTTGGTGGTACCTACGTCCAGGCCGGAAATAATTCCCGATTGCAGTTCATGATTGGTCATTAGGCTCTTTCCCTGACAATTATCTGTTGTTTATATCTCAAGTCGATGTAGGAATAATCCACCACGCTATGCTGTCCCATAACGGTGGTCAGGAAGGCGTCCAGGGTGGCAATACGTTGTTCCAGGTCGGAGTCGCCCAGGCGCACGGCCGTGGAGGTCTCGGCCAGGTAGAGGGTAATCTCACCGGTGGAGCTGAAGACTATCTCGCTCAGCTCCTGATAGAGCACCGGGAAAGCAGTTTTAAGGAAACCTAAAATTTCCAGCGCCTGTTCCAGTTTATCATGGCCGGCGATTTTGCCGGCATCCAGGGCGGAATTAACATCGGGAATGCCGGAGACGGTGGGCAGCTCCAGCTGGTGGCGGCCGTTGGGCAAGGGCAGGGCTGAGCCGTCGGCGGTGAGCACAAAGAACTCGGGCGCCGACACGTAGGCCAACGGCCGGTTCTCCACGATGTCCACGAACACAGTATGGGGGAAAATGCGCCCCAGCCGCACTCCCTGGATAAAGTTGAGCCGCTCCACCTTATGTTGGATGGCATCCAGGTCAACGTCGAAGATGCTCCCGGTGAGAGGCAGGTCGATAACGTTGATCACAGCGGCCCGGGAGACGATGCTATGGCCACGAATTTCGATCCGCCGCAAATCGAATACCGCTATTTCCTTAGTGTAGGTTACAATTGCTTTGCCCAGCACCCAGCCGATAGCCATTAGCAGGGTGGCAATCAAGCCCCGGCGCAGCCAGCGGACCATGTATCTTACCGTGGTTTTAATGCTACCGACCAAGACCGGCCTCCTCCCAAAAGCCCCGGGGGAACCCCAGGGTCCTGATTTCCAGTTCCAGCTGCACCTTAAAGCGGGCCTTGATGGTACCGGCGGCCAGCTTGATCAACCGGGCCATATCCTCGGCGGTGGCGCTGCCGCGGTTGATGAAGAAGTTTGCATGCTGGGGGCTGATCTGGGCGTCGCCGATGCGGGTGCCCTTCAGTCCGGCCTCGTCTAATAACCACCCCGCGGCCAGGTCGGGGCGGGGGTTTTTGAAGACGCTGCCCGCCGAGCGCTTGGTCAGCGGCTGGCGGGTTTTGCGTTCCCGGGAAGCCAGCCGGCTAGCCTTGGCGACCTGCTCTTCTTGGCCCCAGGGGAATTTGAATTCCCCACCGATTATGATCTCACCAGGTTCGAAGCTTGATGAGCGATACCCGAAACTGAGATCTTCCCTGGCATAGCGACGTTCCCGCCCCTGGTGATTCACGACATTAACCGCGGTCAAATGGGTCGATATTTCGGCGCCGAAGGCCCCGGCGTTCATCACCAGGGCGCCTCCCACCGTGCCCGGCACCCCGCCCAGGCTTTCCAGACCCGCCAGACCGGCCGCCCGGCAGCGCCGGACCAGATGACCCAGCATGACGCCGGCCTGCACCACAACCCGGTCGCCCTCAATGGTCAAGTGATTCAGGGTACCCGCCAGGGAGATGACCAGTCCGGACACACCGGCGTCGCTGACCAGGCAGTTGCTGCCCGAACCCAGCAGCTGGACGGGAATTTTCTCTGCGGCGGCGTAGCGCAACAGTCGCAATAGCTCCTCCCGGTCTCCGGGCCGCACAAATATTTCGGCCGGGCCACCGATGCCGAGGGTGGTATGGCGCTTCATAGGCTCGTCCATGCGTATTTCACCGGTCGTGATCAGCTCCGCCATGTGGGTTAAGTCTTCCCGACGCATTGCCTGTAGGCATCCCGGATTGTGGCATTGTAGGCGGTGATATCCCCGGCCCCCATGGTAATGACCATATCGCCGGGCCGAACCAGTTCCGCCACCGCGCCGGCCAGATCATCCAATTGTGGTATGTAATGCACCTGCTTATGGCCGATATTGATTGCGTCCGAAGCGATCAGTTCGCCATTGATACCCTCCAGCGGATCCTCGCGGGCCGCGTAAATATCGGTCACTACCAGCAGGTCGCTATCTAAAAAGGCCCGGGCGAAATCCTCATGGAAATCGCGGGTCCGGGAGTATAGGTGGGGCTGAAATACGGCCACCAACCGCCGATCCCAGCCCGCTCTGGCCGCAGCCAGAACGGCAGCAACTTCCCGGGGATGATGGGCATAGTCGTCCACGAACAGGACATCGTCGATGGTCTCGGTCAGTTCGAAGCGGCGGTTGACACCGGTATACTGTTGCAGCCCGGCCACCATCTCATCCAGCGGCACTTGCAGCTCCAGGCAGGTGGCGATGGCCGCCAAGGCGTTGCGCACGTTATACTCGCCGGGCACTGGCAAATTCACCTTGACCGGCGCCTCATTACCGGGTACCCGGACCTCGAAAGACATCCGCATGGCATCACCGGCCAGGTTTCGGGCCTGGACATCCGCCTGGGGGCTCAGGCCGAAGGTGGTCACCGGGCGCTTCAGTTGGGGCAGCAGGGCCTGCATGTTAGGGCAGTCCAGGCAAGCCACCACCCGGCCGTAGAACGGGACGGCGTTGGCAAACTGGGTAAAAGCCTGAGTCAGGTCTTCCAGGTTCCGGTAGCAGTCCAGATGTTCCAGGTCGATATTGGTGATGACGGCTATAGTGGGGAAGAGGGAGAGGAAGCTGCGATCAAACTCGTCCGCTTCCACCACGATAAGATTCCCCCGGCCCTGGCGGTAGTTGGTGGCCAGACTGCGAACGATGCCGCCGATGATCATGGTGGGGTCCCGCTGGGCGGCTGTGAGCATATGGCCGATCATGGAGGAAGTTGTGGTTTTGCCGTGCGTGCCGGCCACGGCTATACTCACGTCGGCCACCTTAAGCAATTCGCCCAACATCTCCGCCCGGCGAATCACCGGAATATTGCGTTGGCGGGCCGTTTTCAGTTCCGGATTGTCCAGCCGGACGGCGGAGGAGTAAACCACCATGTCGCAAGCATCGACATTGTCACCATCGTGGCCCTCGAAAAAGCGGATACCGAGCTGTTGGAGATGATCGGTGATCTCAGTGGATTTCAGGTCGGAGCCGGTAATTTCGTACCCCAGTGAGTGCAGCAGTTCGGCCATCCCGCTGATACCGATACCGCCCAGACCGACGAAATGAATTTTTTTGATCCGGCCGAACATTAGCGCCCCGCCAGCTCCAGGATATGGTTGCTGATGGTTTCCGAGGCTTCCGGCCGGGCCTGCGCAAGGGAGCGTTTAGCCATTTCAACCAATTTATTGGGGTCGGAGAACAGATCGCGCACGGTCTCTTCCAGCACGCCAGCCGCCAGTTTCACTTGTGGAACCAGGCGGGCGGCTTTCTTACGCCTCAGAACCCGGGCATTAAGGGTCTGGTGATCGGCGGCAGCCGTGGGCAGCGGCACCAGCACGGCTGGGCGGCCCAGAGCGGTGAGTTCGGAAATGGTCATGGCCCCAGCGCGGCAAATCACCAGGTCCGCGGCCATATAGGCCGCAGCCATATCCTCGATGAAAGGTAGCAGTACCACCGGCACACCGGAATCCACTTCCCCTTGCAGGCGCTCGAAATCCTTGCGGCCGGTTTGCCATAATAGGGAGAGGCCCATGTCCTCGGTGTAGCGCCGCCAATTTCCCATGAAATGGTTGTTGAGGGGGGTGCTGCCCTGACTGCCACCCAGGACGAACACCACCGGCTGGTCCAGCGGCAATCCCAGCCGTCGGCGGGCGTCAGCCTGGCTGGGCGGATCGGTAGCGAAGCGCACCGGGTTCCCGGTGAGCACCCAGCGGTCGGTCTCCAGGTAGGGGGCAGCTTCCTCGTAAGTGAGGCATACCAGGCTGGCTTTCTTTGCCAGGCGGCGGGTAGTTAAGCCCGGGTAGGAATTCTGCTCCTGCAGCAGCGTGGCCAGTTTCTTGCGCTGGGCGGCCAGCAACGGTATCCCGGCAGCATAGCCGCCGGTGCCCACTACTACCTGGGGCTTAAAAGAGCGCAAAATCTGCCGGCAGCGCCGATAGGCAATCACAAACCGCCAGGAGAAGGCCAGATTGCGTTTGATAGCGTCTCCCGAAAAGCCGCGTTGTAGTCCCGTTATGTTCAGGGGATAGAAAATTTCATTCCGCCGGGGCAATACAGTAGCTTCTAAGCCCCATTGCGACCCGATGAAGCGTATATCGCTCCCCGGTTCCCGTTTGCGCAACCCGTCGGCGATAGCGATGGCGGGATACAAATGGCCTCCCGTGCCACCGCCGGCGATGAGCACCCGCAGCTTATTAGGTCCTGGTTCTGGCATTTACTAGTTGCTGTCCCCAGCGGCGCCGGCTGGCGATCGCTGAAATGTTCAGTAGTATTCCCAAGCTGATCAAGGTGAACACAATATGGGTACCGCCGTAACTGATGAGCGGCAACGGCACGCCGGTGTTGGGCAGCACTTCGGTCACCACCCCGGTATTCACCAGTACGTAGGTCATAAAATTCAGCCCGATCCCCACCGCCAGGAAAAGGCCGAAGCGGTCGGGGGCGTTGCGGGCGGCCACGATGCCCCGTTGGAAGAGCCAGACGAATGCGGCCAGCAGGAGCAGGGTCCCGATAAAACCCAGTTCCTCACCGATAATGGCGAAGACGAAATCGGTATGGGGGGCGGGCAGGAACAGCCGTTTTTCCACGCTGTTGCCCAGTCCGCGGCCAATCAATCCTCCGTTACCCAGGCTGATCAGCGATTGGGAAATCTGGTATTCCGCCGCCGGTGAATCCAGCAGCCCCAGGAATGTTTTGATCCGCACCCGCCGGTAAGGTTCGGCCAGCATCACAGCCGCCATGGTCGGCAGGGCCACCAGCACCAGCCCGAGTAGGTGCTGCAGCCTCGCGCGGCCGATGAACAGCATGGTGAGCCCCAGCCCCCCGATCAGGGCGGCGGTGGAGAAGTCCGGTTCCAGCACTACCAGGCCCATGACCAAACAGATAATGAAAACCGGTGGCAGGAAGCCCCGCCGGAAATCGCCCATCAGATCCCCTTTGCGGTCCATGTAGGCGGCCAGATAAATAATCAGGCTCAAGCGGGCGAAGTCCGAGGGTTGGAATGAAATCGGTCCCAGCGGCAGCCAACGGGCCGTTGCCGAACCGCCGTCCAGCCGGTGATAAATGAGGGTAGTCAGCAGCAGGGCCATGGACACAAGTAAAATGTAGGGGGCCCAGCGGCGCAGGCGGTGGTAATCGGTGAGGGCGCAGACCAGCAGCAGGCCGCTCCCCAGCAACACCCGCAGCAGTTGCCGCTTGAGGAAGAACATGTGGTCACCGGTCAGATCGGCGGCGGTGTCGGAGCTGGAGCTGTACAGCATCACCAGGCCGGCTCCCACCAGGGCGGCGGTCAGCCCGATAATTATGGGATCAAAGCGGTAGGTTCCGGCAGCACTACGCATTTTCGATCTCCAGCTGCCTATCCCGCACCAACTGCCTAAAGGTCTCACCGCGCTGCTCGAAGTCGGTGAACTGGTCGAAGCTGGCACAGGCGGGGGATAGCAGCACCGTGTCACCGGACCGACTGTGGGCCACGGCCTCACGGACCGCAGCGGCGAAGTCCGCCTCGTAGTGCAACGGCACTATCCCCTGGAACACTTCCGCCATTTGCAGGCCGGCCTGGCCGTAGGTGATCAGTCGCTTGACCCGTTCCCGCAACAGCCGGGTTAACGGTTCCAAGTCGGTGGCCCCTTTTTCGCTGCCCCCCAGGATCAGAATGATGTTGTCCTCGAAGGTTTCGAGGGCCGCCTTGGTGGAAGCCGGGTTGGTGGCCTTGGAATCGTTATAATAAGTAACCCCGTTGACGGTACCCACCAGTTCCAGGCGATGGGGCAAGCCTTTAAACTCCCCGGCAGCCGAAACAATGTCCTGGTCCGTGACCCCCAACAGATGGGCCGTGGTAGCCGCCGCCAGAAAATTAGACAGGTTGTGGGGACCGGGCAGAGCCAGAGCCTCT
Source organism: Fidelibacterota bacterium (assembly GCA_022564085.1). Taxonomy (GTDB): domain Bacteria; phylum Fidelibacterota; class Marinisomatia; order SCGC-AAA003-L08; family TS1B11; genus JACZSB01. Next base: position 9,219 of record JADFMC010000029.1, read on the forward strand.
ACCGCTACCAGGCGCACATCCTGGCGGGTGATCCAGCCGTCCCCAAGCTGGAATAGCGCCTCGGCCAGGGACGATGCGGCGAAGGGGCGGGCATGTTCCCGGCCGGCCAGGTTGGCGCGGAAGAAGGGATCATCCCAGTTATAGATCATCCACCCGCCGGGGGCTATCCGGTCCGCCAGATTGAGTTTGGCGCCACCGTAGCTTTTCATATCCGGGTAGCGGTCCAGGTGGTCCGGGGAGAGGTTTAAGAAGACCGCCGCCTGAGCCTCGAAACGGTCCAGGTGCTCGGCTTGAAAACTGCTGATCTCCACCACATGCACCGGCTGGGCGGGCTTAAGGGTCAACTCCTCGAGTACGTTAGCGGCCAACGGCACGCCGATGTTGCCGCCCAAAAAGCTGCGCCGGCCCGTAGCGGCCAGCATGCGGTGAATCAAAGTTGTGACGGTGGACTTGCCATTGGACCCGGTGACGGCGATCATGGGGGCCTCAGTCAGGCGGGCAGCCAGTTCCACCTCGCTGATCACCGGCCGTCCCTCCCTCAGAAAATATTTTACCAGGCTGTGGGAGTCGGGGATGCCGGGGCTGAGCACCAGGGTGTCGGCGGACATGTCCTCCGGGCTATAACTATCGGTGATGACAGCCACCTCCGGCAGGTCCAGGGCCGCCCGGATACTTTTTTCGCCCCGGTAATCGTCCACCAGGGTGACTGCGGCGCCCACGGCCTGCAGCAGCCGGCAAGCCGCCAGTCCGCTGCGGGCGGCGCCCAATACCGCCACCTGGGTACCGGCCATGGCCTGGGGCAGAGGTGCGGCGCGGTGCATTAAAGCACCTTGAACGTGGTTAGGCTCAACAGGGCCATTAGAATTCCCAGGATCCAGAACCTGACCACCACCCGGCTCTCGGGCCAGCCGGATAGTTCGAAATGATGGTGCAGCGGCGCCATGCGAAATAGGCGGCGGCCTTCGCCCTGGAACCGTTTGGTGAACTTGAAATACACCACCTGGATAATCACGCTCAGCATCTCGGCCAGGAACATGCCGCCGATGATGGTCAGCAGGATTTCCTGCTTGAGCAGCACAGCCAAGGTACCCAGGGCCGCGCCCATGGATAGCGAGCCGGTATCACCCATAAAGATTTCCGCCGGTTTGGCATTAAACCATAGAAACCCGATACAGGCCCCCAGCAGTGCCATGGAGAAAACAAACAGTTCGCCCACACCGGGCAGATAGAAGATGTTCAGGTAGTCGCTGAAGTCCACCCGGCCCGAAACATAGGCGATAGCGCCGAAGGCCAGGGCCGCAATGGCCATCAGTCCGGTGGCCAACCCGTCGAGGCCGTCGGTGAGGTTGACGGCGTTGGAAGTGGCGGTGATCACGAAGATCACCAGGGGAATATAAAACATTCCCAGATCGAACGACCCGTTGGCTATGAAGGGGATGGCTATGGAAGACTTGATTTCCGGGTTGGCGGGCCAGAAATAGAGCCAGCCCCCGATAACCAATCCCAGGCTGACCTGTCCCGCCAGTTTGTAACGGGCGATGAGCCCACCGGGGTATTTTCGGAAGTCCTTGAGATAGTCGTCCCACAGCCCGATCAGCCCCATCCACAGCATTGCCAGCAGGGCCATCAGGACGTAAGGCTGGTCCAGGCGGGCCAGCAGCAAGGTGGGTACCAGGACGGCCAGCAGGATGATCACCCCGCCCATGGTGGGGGTACCTTTTTTGGTCTGGTGGGCTGCAGGCCCCGCCGAGCGGATGTCCTCCCCGATCTGCATGCGGGTGAACCAGGCGATGAGCACCGGGGCCACCCAGAATGTGAGTATCAACGCCAACACCGCCGCAGCCGCGCCCCGGACGCTGATATAGCG
>JADFMC010000338.1 GCA_022564085.1 Fidelibacterota bacterium
GGTACTGGGCGATGAAGTGCACGGCAAAGTCGACCCCTACCCCGATGATAATGGAGGTGAGCAGGGCGGTCACATGGCTGAGCTCGATGCCCAGCCAGCCCATCAATCCGAAATTGAGCACGATCGCCGCTGCTAAAGGAATTACGGCCAGTAGCCCAAACTTAAGGGACCGGAAGAAGATCCACGATATGATGATTACGAACACCAGCGCCAGGGCCAGCGATCGCAAGGAACTATCGATGAGTAAGGTGGTGAAGTCCCTCAGGAAGACCGGGAATCCGGACAGCACTGTTTTCATCTGATCCGGGCGGTCAGCTCCCAGCCCCTCTTCCAGACGCCCCACCAGGGCCACCATTTCAGCGGTGGAGATGGTTTTCATGGTGGCGTTGATCAGCGCGGTTTTGTAATCGTAGTCCACCAGAGAGCTAAAATCGTCGGGATCGCCGGACATGCCGTACATGGTCAACAGGTTGGCCACTTTGGCGCGGGTCTCGGGAATAACCTCGTACTGCGGATTGTCATCCATCACCACCCGGTGGAGCTTGGCGATTATGTTGGCGATGGAGATGGTATTCCCCACGGCCTCTTCCCGCTCCAGCAGCTTCTGGATGTTTTCCATGCCGGTGAGGATTTCAGGGTCCTTTATGTCACCGCTGATCCGGAAAACGAGGTTGGAGGAGCCGTACATTTCCCGGTCCAGGAAATCCATGCTGGCCCTGATGGGCGACCCGGGCTGGAAGAACTTGATGATGTTGACTTCCACCTTCACCAGACCGATCCCCATCACGGAAACGAGCAGAACGGCCAGCCCGGCGCCCAGCACGACGCGTGGCCGGCGCAATATAATCTGGCCCATGCGGTGGATGCCCTGCTCAAAGATGCCGGCGCCGCGCAGGGCCCGGCCGGCCAGGTTCCATTTTATCAGGCTCATAACACTGGGCAGGAAGGTAATGGAAATGAACCAGGCCCAGGCGATGCCGAAGGTTACCGTCAGGCCGTAGCCCAGCATGGGGCCCAGGGGGGAGGTTACCAGGGAGAGGAAACCGGCCATGGTGGTCACGGAGGTGAGAAATACCGGCAGCATCAGCACATCCATGGTAGCCGTCACTGAGGCCCTGGTATCCTTGCGCTGGCGCATCTCCCGGAAAAAACGGGTGACGATATGCACGCCATCAGCCGTGGCAATGGTGAGCAGGATTATGGGCATATTGGAATTCATCATCGAAAAAGCGAACTTATCGCTCTGAGTCAGGATGAACATCCAGCCAAAAAAACCGACCATCGACAATGTAGAGAGCATAATTACCGCCAGGGTTACCATCAAACCGGCGATACTGCGCAAATTCAGCAGCAGTATGAAAGCCAGCAGCACTACAGCGATGCGCATGAGACTGGCCACGTCCGCGGTCACAGTTTTTGCAATGATCCCGCGGACATACGGCAGGCCGCCCAAGTGGTATTCATAGCCAGCGCCCACACCGACCTGCACCGCGTCGATGGCCCTGGCCAGCTCATCATCCGACGTCCCACTGGCGGGCAGTACCATCAGGCTGGCGAAATCTTCATTCCGGGAGACCATCATGCGGCCCATATCGGGGTTGTCGCTCAAATACTTTTTGAGATCACCTATTTCCTCCGCAGTCAAGTCGCGGTGGGGCATCAGCCGGCCCACTTCCATGAGGCCATCGGCACTATAAATCTTATCCATGGTGGCAATGGAGCGCACCTCGTCGACCTCCGGCAGCAGCTCAAAGGCGGTGCTCAAGTCCCATATCAGGGCCATGGCCTGCGGCGTAAAAACAGATTCGCCGGGTTTGCCGACGCTGATAAAAACCGCTTCGGTGGCGCCGAACTGCTCTTCGATCTCGTTCCAGATGATCCTCGAGGGAATATCCTGCGGCAGCATCTTCATCATATCGTCTTCGACATGAATAAATCTGATGCCCGAGGTCAAAACCAGGCTTAATAACAGAGCCATCGATATTGATTGGTAAGGATGCTCGACGGTCCAGTTGATCAGTTTTTTCTTCATAGCTTCGCTTTTCAGTTATGCGTTTGTGTCAGGACGGTTGCGCCTATCGAGGCCCGGACGCCGCCCAGGATGAACTGCACCGCCTGTTCCTTGACATCGCGGTCGGCCGGCGACAGTTGCTGCGCTGCCATTGCATCGGTCAATAAAGGCTGCATCAAGAAACGGGATACAATACTGACCATGATATTCATAACAGCCATAGCCAGCTGCCGCTCAGGAAGCGGCCCGCGGCCCAGGTCCTCCTCGATCTTTGGCGCCCAATGATCGAATATAGCCGGCAACCTTAATTTGAACAGCTTGCTGGCACGGGGGGCACCGGCGGCAATCTCGC
>JADFMC010000030.1 GCA_022564085.1 Fidelibacterota bacterium
TGATAATAAAGTCAACGTTCAAGCGATCATCGGAGTAGGAAATGGAGCCTTCTTCCACCAGCCCGCCGAGACGGAACCGGGTCTGTACCCATTGTCCCTCCCTGGCATGCAGTTCCTCAATGCTGACATAAGGCACCTCTTCAGGACCGGTACCGATGACGATCCAACCCATGGTGACCACGGCCGCCACCACGATTAGCACCACAAATTTCGTTCTCTGGTTCTGCATATTGCTCTCCTAGCCGATGCGACGACCCACGGTCTCACCGTGCCAAAGCGGCCTTCCGGGAGCGTGGGCAACAGGTAAATTTACGTCTGCGGACGTTCAGTGACCGCGAAAGGAAAATGAATTTTTGTTGAAGAAATAATGAAGGTGGCTAACCGCTACCGAATTCCACTCGGTCCATCAACATCCGTTTGAGACCCTCGAAACCGTTCGATTCATACTCGCCCAACTGCTCCTGGGCCTCGCTTCCCTTGCGGAGCACTGTCTCTACTATGGGGATGACATCCGCTGTTCCCAGTTCTTCTAAGGAGGGCCGTACGTATTCCACCATGCGCTCCACCATTTCGGCCATGGTGATAATCTGTTCATCGAGCGGGTCGGCCACCCGGGCATCAAATCCGAAGCGGGTTGCTTTCCAAACGGCGTCGTTGAGATACTCCATTTCTAAATCCTGCACCAACACCCCGGCGGCCAAATCGCGCTGTGCCCGATGGCAAATGGCCTGGCACAGGGCCACCAACATCCTGGTGCGATCCAGGGAACGCTGCACGTCACAGATGCGAAACTCCACCGTCCCAAAGTGTCCGTGGGGCCGGATCTTCCACCACACCTGCCGGGGAATCTTTATAGAGCCCATGCTGATGTAGGTCTCCAGCACCTTGCAGAAATGCTCGAAGTCACGGAAGGTGCCGGGAATATTGGTTCGGGGGAAGGCGCCGAATTGAAAGGTGCGCGCTGAGAGCATTCCCGTATTGTGGGCCTGGAAGAAAGGCGAGTTGGCTGTCAGGGCCAGCAAGGGCGCCAGCCAGCGGCGGGCGGCGTTGGTCACCGCGATAGCGCTATCACCATCGGGCAGGGCCACGTGCACGTGGGTGGCAAATGTGATATTTCGCAGGGCGTAGTAGTGCAGCTGCTCCGCCACCCACTGGTATCCTTCCGAATCGACAAACCTTTGATCGTCCGCCAAGCCGGTGGGGTGGGTGCCGCTGATCCCGATACGGTAGTCCAGGTCCCGGCCCAGATCCCGCACCCGGCGGCGTAAGGCCGTCAGATGATCCATGGCCTCATCCACTGACGCGGAGATGGGCGTGTTGACCTCGATTTCGGAATCGATCAGCTCGTAGCTGAACCGCACCCTCTCGTCTGGATCAAGGACCTTGATAATCTCCGTGGCCCGGTCCACCAAGTCACCGGTGCGGGGGTCACAGAGCATATATTCTTCCTCCACCCCAACGGTAAACCGGCGAGTATGTTCGAATATACTTTGATATTGCGACAAATTAGAAGACAGTCTCCTCGACCCAGGTGCCCAGCTCCGCCTTCACGGTTTCAACGATCTCGCCCAGGGTGGCATAAGCCTCGGCGGCGGCGATAACGGGCGGCATAATATTATCGGAAGATTTACAGGCCTCCCGGACCCGTTCCAGAGTGGCAGCTACGGCCGTATTGTCCCGCCCGGCGCGAGTGGCGGCCAGCTTTTTACGCTGCCGTTGCTCAACCTCAGGGGTGATCTCAAGTACCGGGATATCCAGATCCTCATCCTGGTCCACAAATTCATTGACCCCCACAATAATGCGCCGGCCGGAATCGACAGCCTGTTGGTATTGGTAGGCCGCCTGGGCGATCTCCCGCTGGAAAAAGCCCTGTTCGATGGCCGGGATGACTCCTCCTAAATCCTCCACCCGCTGGAAATAATCCTCGGCCTGCTGCTCCAACCGGTCGGTGAGATTCTCGAGGTACCATGACCCGGCCAACGGGTCAATGACGTTGGCCGCGCCGGACTCGTAAGCGATAAGCTGCTGGGTGCGCAAGGCGATCTTGGCTGCTTTGGCCGTGGGCAAGGCGATGGTCTCATCCATGGCGTTGGTATGCAGTGAGTTGGTGCCCCCCAGCACCGCCGCCAGCGCTTGAAAGGCCGTGCGGGCTATATTGTTCTCGGGCTGCTGCTCGGTGAGGCTGCAACCGGCGGTCTGGGTATGAAAACGCAGCCGCCAGGAACGGGGATCTTTAGCGCCGTACTTGTGGCGCATACGCCGGGCCCAGATGCGCCGGGCCGCCCTGAACTTGGCCACTTCCTCGAAAAAGTCCAGGTGCGAATTAAAAAAGAATGAGATGCGCGGGGCAAAAGCATCCACCTCCAGGCCGCGCTTAATCCCTTCCTCGATATAGCAGAAGCCGTCTGCCAGCGTGAAAGCCAGCTCCTGCGCCGCGGTGCTCCCCGCCTCCCGGATGTGGTAGCCGCTCACTGAGATGGAGTTATACTTGGGCATCTCACGGGTGCAATACTCTATCATGTCCACTACGATCCGCATGGACTCCCGGGGCGGGAAGATCCATTCCTTCTGGGCGATATATTCCTTTAGTATGTCCGCCTGGAGAGTGCCCCGCAGTTGGTCCTTGGGTACGCCCTGCTTGCGGGCCACCGCTACATAAAAGGCCAGCAGGATAAAAGCGGGCCCATTGATGGTCTGGGAGACACTTAGCCGGCCCAGGTCGAGGCCGTCAAACAGAGTCTCCATGTCTTTTAGCGAGCTCACCGCCACGCCGCAGCGCCCCACTTCTCCGCGAGCAATGTCGGCATCGGCGTCATAGCCCATGAGGGTGGGCATGTCAAAGGCTACCGACAGGCCGGTCTGCCCCTGGCTGAGCAAATACTTGTAGCGCTGGTTGGTTTCTTCGGGGGTACCAAAGCCGGCAAATTGGCGCATGGTCCAGAGCTTGCCCCGGTACATGTTGGCCTGCACTCCCCGAGTGAAGGGATATTGACCGGGGAAGCCATAATCTTCCAGGTAATCCGCATCCACCTGGGGCGGCAAATAGAGCAAGTCCACCGGTTGGCCGGAGACCGTGTCAAAGCTGTAGTCCCGCTGGGGCGCCCGGCCCGCCTCCTCTACCCAGCGCTCATAGGCCGCCTCGCTCGGGGGGCTCAAGCGGCCATCCTTGTTCTGCTTAGTCGATGCCATTTTCTAGGCTGTTTCACTGGCGGCTTGCAGCACGCCCAGCACCTTGGCCACTACCTTATCGGCTGTCAAACCCACCAGCTCCAGCAGCTCCTGGCGAGTACCGTGCTCGGTGAAATCATCCGCGATACCCAAGGCAGTTACCGGCGTTTCCATCTGGTCCGCCGCCAGTTGCTCCCGCACCGCCGACCCGAATCCCCCGGCCAACTGGCCCTCCTCCACCGTCACAATGGGCGTACCCTGCTGCGCCAACTCCCGCAACAGGCCGGCATCCAACGGCTTGATGAACCGGGCATTGATCACTGCCACCTGCACCTCGTGCTCGGCCTCCAGGACCGCGGCCGCAGCCAACGCTACGGGCACCATGCTCCCTACTGCCAGGATCGCGGCGTCGTCTCCCTCCCGGAGCAACTCCCAACTGCCGCTGGAAATAAAGCTGGCCGCCCGGTGGGGATCGAATTCAATGCTATTATCTTTGGGATAGCGGATAATTACCGGCTGCTGGTACTTCAGGGCGCTGAACATCAGATCGCGCAGCTCGTTGCCGTCCCTGGGCGCGCACAGCACCACACCAGGGATGGTGCGCAGGATCGCCATATCGAAAACTCCGTGGTGGGTAGGGCCGTCGGGACCCACCAGCCCACTACGGTCCAGGCAGAATATTACCGGCAAGTTCTGCAGGGCAATATCATGCAGGATCTGATCAAACGCCCTCTGCAGGAATGTAGAATAAATAGCCACGATGGGCCGCCGACCCTCTGTGGCCAGGCCGCCGGCAAAGGTTACTGCGTGCTCCTCGGCCAGCCCCACATCGTAGTAGCGCTCCGGGAACAGCTTGGCATACTCAGTCAACCCGGTGCCCACCTCCATGGCCGCGGTGATGCAGCAGACGGAGTCGTTGGCCCGGGCCAGCTCGATGGCTACCTGGCCGAAAACCTGATTGAAATCGGGGGCCACGGAAGCTGTGGCGGGACGTTTCCGGCGGCCGGCCACGCTATAATACTGTTGTGAGTCGGCCTCAGCTTCCTTCTGCCCGCGCCCCTTGCGGGTCAGCACATGCACCATGGTGGGATAGGGCAACTCTTTAACATTGCGGAATACCTTGATCATGCTGTCATAGTCATGGCCGTTAATGGGGCCGAAATAACGCAGACCCAGCTCGTCGAAGAGCAGGCCCGGGGTGATGAAGCTTTTAAGACCTTCCTCCAACCGCCGAAAGAACTTGCGCACTGCGGCAGTACCCAGCGGCAACAGCCCGGTAGCTTTCCAGATGTCATCACGAATGCGGTTATAAAGGGGGTTGGTGATCACGTGCGTCAGGTAGGTTGACAGCGAGCCGACCGTTGGTGAGATAGACATGCTGTTGTCATTCAACACCACCGTCATTTTCAGTTTCGTATAGCCCAGGTTGTTGAGGCCTTCGAAGGCCAAGCCCCCGGTGAGAGCACCGTCCCCCACAATCGCCACGACATGTGACTGGCCGTTACCACTCATTCTATTCGACTCGGCGATCCCCGTGCCGGCGGAAATGGCGGTGCTGGCATGTCCGGCCCCGAAAACGTCGTGCTCGCTCTCACTGCGCCGCAAGAAACCAGAGACGCCGTCCTTGAGCCGCAGGGTGTGAAACTGGTCCCGCCGACCGGTAATTATCTTGTGGGCGTAGGCCTGGTGCCCAACGTCCCAAATCAGCTTGTCCGTAGGAGAATCGAACACATAGTGCAGGGCTAGGGTCAAGTCTACAACTCCCAGGGGGGAGCTGTAATGGCCGCCGGTCTCCTGGACCACCGTCCGAATCAGGTCCGATATCTCGGCAGCCAGCTGCGGCAGCTGTTTGGTAGCCAACGATTTCAGATCGCCGGGGCTGTCAATGGTGGACAGCAGGGGATAGTCTGGTTTCACTCCTCAACCGCCCGTAGAAAAAGTTGATGTATGCGCGTATCGGCGGTCAGTTCCGGATGAAACGTGGCGCCCAGATGCCGGCCCTGGCGCACCAGTACCGGCTCCCCATCGATAGCAGCCAGCACTTCCACTCCCTGGCCCACCCGAGTGATGCGGGGCGCCCGGATGAAGATCGCCGGCAGCTCCTCGCTATGGCCGTTCAGCGTGACCGGTAGCGAGGAAGTGAACGAATGCGCCTGGCGTCCCCAACCGTTGCGCACCACGTCCAGGTCCAACAAATCCAGCCCCTGCACCTGGCTGCCGGCCGATTCCCGGGACATGATGATCAATCCGGCGCAAGTACCCAGCACCGGCTTTTCACCGGCAAAGGTAATAATGGGTTGCCGCAGGCCGCTCGAGTCCAGCTGTCGGCTGATTGTGCCCGATTCACCGCCCGGTATCACCAATCCGTCCAGCCGTTCCAAGTCCCGGGGATAGCGCACCGCCACGGTTTGGCAGCCCAGCCGTTCCAGCGTGGCCTGATGCCGGGTGAAGGCGCCTTGCAGGGCCAATACTCCGATCGTGGCTACCAACCTCGCTCCTGCAGCCGCTCTTCAGCGGGGATTTCAGACATCTCCAGCCCGGGCATGGCGCCCTGTAAATTGGCGGATACGGCCGCCAGTTTGGCCGGGTCCTGAAAGTAGGTGGTGGCGGCCACAATCGCCTGGGCCCGGTCGGCCGGGTCCTCCGATTTAAAGATGCCCGACCCGACGAATACGGACTCGGCTCCCAGCTGCATCATCAGGGCGGCGTCGGCCGGTGTGGCAATGCCCCCCGCGCTGAAGTTGGGCACGGGCAGCTTGCCGATCTTGGCCACTTGCTGAACCAGGCTGAAAGGGGCGCCCAATTCTTTGGCTACGGCCATCAATTCCGACTGGTCCTGGACGGTCAATTTACGGATGGTTCCCTGGATGGAACGCATGTGGCGCACCGCCTCCACAATGTTCCCGGAACCGGCCTCCCCTTTGGTGCGGATCATAGCCGCCCCTTCACCGATCCGGCGCAACGCTTCACCCAAATCCCGGGCGCCGCAGACGAACGGTATCTTGAATCGATGTTTCTCGATATGGTGGGCCTCATCGGCGGGGGTGAGCACTTCACTCTCATCGATAAAATCCACTTCCAACGCTGCCAGGATCTGGGCCTCGGCGAAATGCCCGATACGGCATTTAGCCATGACCGGTATGGAGACCGCCGCTTGAATCTCCTTTATCATGCCGGGGTGAGACATGCGGGCCACCCCGCCATCCCGGCGGATGTCGGCCGGAATCCGTTCCAGCGCCATAACAGCCACGGCTCCCGCCTGCTCCGCTATTTGGGCCTGCTCCACGGTGGTGACGTCCATAATCACACCGCCTTTGAGCATCTCAGCCAGGCCGACTTTGACTTCAAATGATCCTGTTTCCTTGGCCATGGTACTACTTCCTTACCCTATCAGATGATCGCAACATTAAATCTAATCACGCAGTGTATCAACGGGCAGCATTTGTTTGAGGGGCCGAGCTCAGGCCAGAGTGGATTGCCGCTGCCGTGACAGCGCTTCGATCCCTTCCCGGACCTCGGTGATCAGGTAGTCCGGGGTAGAGGCGCCGGCTGATACACCCACCTTGCGGGCCCCTTCAAACCACTCCGGTTGGAGATCTCCGGCACAGGTCACCTGGTAGGTGCGCGGGTTCCGCTCCAACGCCAGGGTGGTAAGACGCTTGGAGTTGGCCGAAGTGAAGGAACCGATGACGATCATGACGTCCGACTCGGCCGCCAGGGTCTTGATCTGCTCGTGGTTACGCTTGGTGGGGAAGCAAATAGTGTTCACGAAGTGCAGATCGTAAACCTTGGTCATGAGAACGTTGATCACGGCCTGCACGTTCTCGATCATCTGGGTGGACTGACTCACCACCGCCGCGCGTTTCATCTTCCGCAGCTTTTGGGCTTCCTCGGGCGTTGCCACTATAATGGGATTGGGTATCTGGCTGGCGATGCCCACCACTTCGTCATGGCCGTGATCGCCGATGATGATCACCTGCCGGCCATCGGCTGAAGTGCGGCGTACCTCCTCATGAATTTCCCGCACCAGGGGACAGGTGGCATCAATTATGTTGACTTTATTTTTCTGGGCCCGCTCCCAGAGCTCCTCGGTAGTCCCGTGAGCTCGGAAAAGAACCTGGGCGCCGTCGGGAACCTCGTCCAGCGATTCCACCACCTTGGCGCCTGCCGCCGCCAGGTCCCGCACTACCTGTTCATTGTGCACGATATCACCCAACATATAGACCTGGCCGTATTGTTCGGCCGCTTCGTAAGCCAGTTGGACTGCGTCGCGCACGCCAAAGCAATAGCCTGCGTCCCTGGCGACAGTGATTTCCATTTTCCGGGCCACCTTCAGTCAATCCTCGGCGTGGTGATACCTACCTGTTTCTGGTACTTCCCATTGCGGTCCTTATACGAGGTCCTGCAAGGCCCGGTTCCTTCAAAAAACAGCACCTGGCACAGCCCCTCAAACGAATAGACTTTGGCGGGTAAGGGGGTGGTGTTGGAAATCTCCAGGGTGGCGTAACCCTCCCACTCCGGCTCGAAAGGGGTGACATTGACGATGATGCCGCAACGGGCGTAGGTAGACTTACCCACACACAGTGTAAGCACATTGCGCGGTATGCGGAAATACTCCACACTGCGCGCCAGGGCGAAGCTGTTGGGGGGTATAATGCACTCTGATCCCTTGAAATCGACAAATGAGTTGGGATCGACCTGTTTAGGGTCAATGATGGAGTTGTTCACGTTGGTGAATATTTTGTATTCATCGGCCACCCGCAGATCATACCCATAGGAAGAAATGCCAAACGAAATTTTCCCCTTGCTCACCTGGCCAAGTTCGAACGGTTCGATCATTCCCTCTTCCCGGGCCATCTTCTCAATCCAGACGTCGGGCATAACCCCCATGGCTGCTCCTACCCACTCTTTCCGTGACCAGCGAGCTTGGCTTCCAGCAGGGGCAATAACAACTCCAGCACCTGGCGCCACGGTTTCTCCATGACGATACCTGAGGCGAAGGCATGCCCGCCGCCACCTAAACGTTTAGCGACATCATTGATAGAGACGCGGCCTTTACTGCGCAGGCTCACTTTGGTCCGCTCCGGAGTCAACTCGGTGATCAGTGCAGCCACCTCCACTCCATCGATAGCACGGATAAATTCCGAGAAGCCTTCAATATCTTCCAGCCGGGCGCCGACCTGGGCCAGATGCTCCGCGGTCAATACACACCAGCCAATGCTCTGGTCGTCCGAATACTCGATGTTTTCCAACAGTTTACCCAGCAGCCGTATTTGAGTATGGCTACGACGCTCAAAGATCTGTTTGTGGATTTCATACGGCCGCAGTCCGGTCTCCAGCAGATCGATGGCCATCTGGTGGGCCTCGACATTGGTATTGTCATATTTGAAAGAACCGGTATCGGTAACCAAGGCGGTGTATAAGGCCTGGGCCATGGTAGCTGTCAACGGGCTCTGGCTATAGATTTTCAGAAACCGCCACACCAGTAAACCCGCCGCTGGAGCATTACTATCCACTACTACGTAGCTGTAGTCCGGTTCCTGCTCACCATGATTGTAAGCAGCCGGGGGGTGGTGATCGATGGTGGCCAGGGTAATTGCGTGCCGCTTGAGGGCAGCGCCCACAGCCCCCAGCCGCCGGAAATCAGCCAGGTCGAAATCTAGTGCCAGATCGCATCCCGCCAGCCAGGCCTCGTCGCGCGTTGCATCGAACCGCTCCACCCAGCTATGCGGGTCCAGGAATCGGTAGGGCTCGGGCATGGGGCTGGTGATTAGTGCCCGGCAGTCCTTGCCCAGCGACTTCAAATATTCGCACATGGCCAGCAGGGAACCCAGTCCATCGCCGTCCGGGTTTTCATGTGTGGAGAGCAGTATACGCCCTGCGGAGGTTAACGCCTCATTCAGGGCCTGGAAGGCCCCCGTCAGATCGCTATCGGACTGAGCTACCAGTGTATTGATTCCCTCCTGCTGGTTATCGGCAGTCACCAAGAATAATCATTCCGTTTGGAATGCCTCCCTATAAATCATTGTTAAACAATCTGTTACCATGTGCAGCGTCTGTTTCCATCATTAAAACGATCTGAAATTTACGCCGAAAAGCGAATGGTTGCCAAGGCAGTCCGGTTAGTACCGTGACGGTTGTCCTAAAAGTCGATGCCCGGCTGGGCCTTGATGCCCTGCTGATAGGGATGTTTAACCTCCCGCATCTCGGTCACCAGGTCTGCCTGCTCAATCAGGAATTCAGGGGCGCCCCGGCCGGTGATGATCAGGTGGATATTTGACGGCCTGGCCGCCAGCACCCGCTTGACATCCTCCGGCGAGACCAGCCCGGTCTCAAGCGCTACGTTCAGCTCGTCAGCGATCACCAGGTCGTGTTTGCCGCCCTGCAGGGTACCGACAAGCAGCTCCATGGCCGCCGCCGCGGCCTCCCGGTGGACTTCCTCAGGCAGGTCGTCATCCTGGATCTTGTAGAAGCCGGCTCCCATGCGATGCAGCTCGAAGCGCTCGCCGAATGCCGCGGCGCCCTTTATCTCGCCGTACCTCCAGGTACCCTTGATGAATTGGACCATGCACACATTCCACCCATGGCCCAGGGCTCGCAGGGCCGTGCCCAGTGCGGCAGTGGTCTTCCCCTTCCCCGCGCCGGTGTATACCAGCAGCAGGCCTTTACGGCGGGGACTGATCATGGCAGAAGTTCATCACGGAAAGAGGATATAGAGCGCCGGGAACAATACTTATTCTAATCATAAACCAACCGTGGGTTACTTTGATCGAGAGCACCTGCATTAATTAGCATTTTCTCAGCGCTACCTCACCCCAGACACTTCGTGTCGCCCCTCTCCTTGAGGAGAGGGGACGGCCGCAGGACGGGGGTGAGGTCGCTTGGCCCGCCTCCGGCAGGATCTTCGCGAGTCTCCTGCGGTTAAAACAAGCTCCCGGCCGCCACGGCGCTGTTGGTGACCAGCAGCATGGGAAATATCCCCAGCCCCAGAGCGACCACCACCAGCAGCACCAGCACCGGGACCAGTGTGGCAGGAAGGGCCACAGGGCTCTCCTCCTCCGCCGTCTCCATATACATGGCCACCACCGGCCGCAGATAATAATAGACTGAAACCAGGCTATTTAGAACCGCCAGCACCACTAACCAAATGTAGCCTTCGCTCACCGCCGCGCTGAAAATAAAGAACTTGCCGAAGAACCCGGCGGTGGGTGGGAAGCCCGCCAGGGACAACAGGGCTAAGGCAAACATTGCTGCCATGACCGGACTACGGCGTGCCAATCCGCGATAATCGGCCACTTCCAGCCCGGCTTCATTTTCCTTTTCAATGGCCGCTACGATCCCAAAGGCCGCCAGGGTGGTGGCCCCATAGACTGCCAGATAGTAAATAATCCCGAAGGCACTTTCCAACGAACCTACCAGTATGCCTATGGCTAAATAGCCGGCATGGGCCACACCGGAATAGGCCAGCATTCGCTTCAGGTTATCCTGCCGCAGGGCCGAGAGGTTACCCACTGTCATGGAGAGGGCCGCCAGGACCCAGATCGCACCCCACCAATGCCGGGTGGTGACGGCAAACACCACCACCACCAGCTTGAGCAGCGCGGCAAAACCGGCCACTTTGGGACCGGTGCTCAGGAAGGCTGAAATGGAGGTTGGCGCCCCCTCATAGACATCGGGGGCATACATGTGGAATGGCACCAAGGCGACCTTGAAGCTGAAACCGATTAGCAGCAGGCCGAAACCGGTCAGTGTCAGCGCCGCTGACAAATGGGTATCGTTCAATATCGCCTGGCTGATGGCATCGTAATGGGTGGATCCGGTGCTGCCGTAGATCAGGGCCGCGCCGAACAGGAAGAAACCGG
>JADFMC010000339.1 GCA_022564085.1 Fidelibacterota bacterium
AGTAGTAAAATCACCACAGCCTAAAGTAATCTTAGCGCAAAACTGACCTGGGCCAGTGATGATGGCGCTATCCATTATTTTAGTCTCTACAGGCGTGCCACCCACATCATCAATTCTAACCACTTCCCATACTGTGGTTTTGGTAGATGATACGCTTAGCTCTAACGCAGAATAATTCTTAGTTAGAGTTAACGCTAGAGTCACTACATCAGTCATGCTAGCAGTGGTGTCTGCTACTTGAGCAGTGCCACTAATACAAGTGCCTGATGTAAATGATACCCCCAAGGTTCCATCTGCATTAAGCTGATGCAAAACTACATTGCCTGAACTATCCTTAAAACTAAAGCCAATAGCGCCTAGATCGGTACTAGGTGCATCGCCCTCTGCCTTGCCTCTATACGCCTGGCCGTGGCCATTCGCATCGAGGACACCTCGTCAATGGAGGACGAACAGCGATGAATCAACAACCGGAATCTCCCCAGATGAGTGAACAACTCGTCAAATCGGTCCTGCGGCAGGTCGATGCGAATACTTCCCTGCCAGAGACGCACGTCGACGATGAATTGCTGGTTCTATTCTCGCAGGGTGTGTTGAACGGCGCCGAGCGGGAATCGGTCGTCAATCATCTGGCGGAGTGTGTTACTTGTCGCAAGACAGCTTCACTGCTGGGAACGATGGTCGGCGACGAGTCCGGCATCGTCACGGTGCAAGGGGACGGCACCGACGAGCGGATCCTCCGCAAAACCGGAATTACCAGAGCGGATGTGCTGGTGGCTGTGGCTGGCCGTGATGAAACCAACCTGGTCATCTGCCAGATGTCCAAGCACATTTTCCAGGTCCCCCGGACAATGGCCCTGATTAAAGACCCCAAGAACGAACCTGTTTTCCATGTCTTGGGGGTCGACGTAGTGGTAAACGCAATCCACCTAATCCTGGCGAGCTTTGAGGAGGGCATCCCTGGCCAACCATTGATCCACCTAATGAATCTACGAATTCAGGGGATGGAATTGGTCAGCGTATCCGTTCCCAGCGACGCCGCCATCGTTGGTAAGCGCTTGAGGGAAATCGAGCTGCCCCCGGATTGTTTTATATCCTTGGTGGTGAAAAAGGGCGGCGCCGAGCTCCCTTCCGACGGGCTTGTCTTGGAACCGGAGGATGAGTTGGTCGCAGTTACCCGCACGGGCCAGGAGCAGGTCGTGTACGAAATATTGACCGGGGTGCCCTGATGGCTAATAGCCTGGCCTATTTTGGACCGGCCGGCACCTTTACGGAGGAGGCGGCGATTCTCTATGACCCTAGGGCGGACCTTCGCCCATACCCCACTATCGCCGCCGTGGGGCAAGCCGTCTCTTCCCAGGCGACCGATCAGGGAGTAGTTCCCATCGAAAACAGCCTCGAGGGCTCGGTTACCTTCACCCTGGACCTGCTTATTCGGGATTCGGGTCTCTCGATATATGACGAGGTTGTTCTTCCAATCCATCATTATTTGATGGCCAAACCGAGCACGCAAGAAGCCGATATACAGGTCATTTACTCCCATCCCCAGTCGTTGGCCCAATGCCGGGAGTTTTTAGAGAGCCGTTTTCCCAACGCCGAGAAAATGGCCTCATTAAGCAACTCGGCGGCGGTCTCCGATATGAAAGAGAGCGCCCTGCCCGCTGCCGCCATTGCGCCCAGAGGTACGGCAGAATTGTACAATGTTGAAATTATAGGGGCCGAAGTTCAAGACGTCGCGAAAAACGTCACCAGGTTCGCCGTCCTCGCTAGGCAAGACCATGCGCCCACGGGCGATGACAAGACTTCAATCTGTTTCTCTTTTGAAAATGATGAGCCGGGGATACTTTACCGGTCAATGAGCGAGTTTGCGGAGAGAAACATCAACCTGGTGAAGATCGAATCCCGCCCCACCAGGCAATCCCTGGGAGAGTACATATTCCTGATCGACTGCGATGGTCACCGCCAGGACCCGCTGGTCAAGGATGCGCTGGACGCTGTCGCCAAAAGGGTTAGCACGCTGAAAATCCTGGGATCCTATCCCCGTTGGAGCCCATCAAAATAAAAAGAAGCCGACCCGCGGGCCGGCTTCTTTTTATTGGTTACGCGTTTGGGCGAGGTCAGTACAGGATTTTTATCAAGCTATTTTCAAATCCCAATTGGCTATCAAAAGCGCTTGCGTGAAAAGGAACCTTTGCCGGTTCGGTAAGCTTACCCGGAACCGGCAACGAGGGGAGCAAGGTTTCTGCTCTTAACCTTCGCCCTGAGGCTGTTGCAGGGCGATTACTCCCGGTCTTAATTAGGCCCGGTTTTAATTACCCCTCGGTCTTAATTACTCCCGGTCTTAAATCCTTTCACGC
>JADFMC010000340.1 GCA_022564085.1 Fidelibacterota bacterium
GCGCCCCTGGTAGGCGATTTCACCGGTGATGGCCCGCAACAGGGTGGTCTTGCCGGCGCCATTGGGCCCCACCAGCCCCACAATGCGGCCGGCGGGGATCTCCAGGCTGATGTTGTCCAAGGCCCGGGTGGAGCCGAAGGACTTGGACACCCCGTCAATCCTGATCAACTCATCCATTGGTCTGCTCCTTAAAATTATCCCGCACCAGTTTAACTGTTTCCCGGTCGCTCAACCCCAACAGGCGGGCGCGGTTCACCAGCTCCGGGATATGGCGCTTTTTAAACTCAGCCAGTTCCCGCTGCCGGAGCTGCTCCCGGGCCCCGCGCTTGACGAAAATGCCGACCCCCCGGCGTTTTTCCAGTATGCCTTCCTCCACCAGCAGATGGGTGGCATTCAGTACCGTCTGGGGGTTAAGGCCGTGCTCCACCGATACCTGGCGCACCGAGGGGATCGGGCCTTCCTCGGGCAGGTCCCCGGAGACCACCGAATCGCGGATCATGCGGGCCACCTGGAGGTAGATGGGGGTTTTATGGTCGAAGGGGGTGCTCACGGCAGTTTACGGCGCTGGGCGAAGGCTAGGATGGGGATGGCTGGCATGGGGCTAACTGTTCTATTGTGTTCTAGTGTTACACCTAAGTATAACACTAAAACAGTGTGGGGTGCAATCTTTTTTTACCGGCTTGAATCTGCTACGAATCTAGCCGCTATCAGCCAATATGCTGCCCTTGATCCGACGCAGATACGCCAGCGCCGCCTCGTGGGTGTCCTCGATCTCCCCTTCCAGGATGGCCTCCTCGATGGCGTCCTTGAGCCGCCCCACCTGCGGGCCCGGTTCCAGGCCGCAGATCTGCATGATCTCGTCGCCGCGCACCGGTGACTGGAAGGCCCGCATCTGGTCGCGGAGGGTGACATCGGCCATCAGCGCTTCCACCCGCTCGAAGTTGCCCATGTAGCGGGCCACCAGGGATTCCTTTTTGGTGGTGATGTCGGCCCGGCAGAGCATCATCAAGTCGTCGACGTCATCACCGGCCTCGTGCATCAGGCGTACCTGAGTTCGATCAGAAATACGACCTGAACGATCAGTCAGGCGATCAATTCGAGTCGCCTTGGACCAGTCGATCAATTCTACAGCCGCCAGATCAAGCGACGGTAGCTTCACTGCTTTCTTATTCCCACTACTTTTATCATGTGCGATCCTGAAGCCTCCAGTGATCTTGTCCACATCGCAGTGAACCAGGGTCGTCTCCACACTTCGGCTCAATTCTGCCGGGCTTTCCGCCTGGCGACGAATGCGGCTGATATCGACTCCCCAAACGGAATCCTTTCCAACTGTAGGACGCAGTGAGTCCCAGGGAATTTCCATCGTCACCTTCCATCCTTGCTCTGAACGAGCAGTCGTCACTTTGGTTTTGGATTTCCACGCCGGAGACATCGTTCCTCCATCCCAGGGATCGTAGAACACATCGAGTAGGGCGCCGTTGGGATTGACGGCAAGGAAGTAATAAGCCCCTTCCATGAATATGCGATTCTCGCTCGCCGGGCGCGGTTTCAACTGAGACTTCAATTCCTCCGGATCCGAAGCCAGATTGACGAGCTCAAAGTTCGACCAGTCCTGACCAACCGATACTGGTGTCAGATAAACAACCACGCATTCGTCGAGCAATACAGATTTATCCGGCTTTGTTAATGCGAGCGCCCATTTGGTTTCCTGATTCTGCGACATTCCCTTGTAGAGAAAATTCTTCATTTTTTTAAAGTCACCATCCCAGAAAGCTGCTTCTTTCTCAGGTCGATCGTCCATCAGTGGCGTCAACGTTTTCAGCTGACCGGGCATTGGGTCTGGACAGGTCACCGTGATGCTGATCTTACCATTGTCACAACGGATCTCGGCGAAGGCGCCCGGTTTTGCCAGCTTGCCCGACGAATCGACAAAAGCGCCGCTTTCCACTCCCTCCTTGGAAGTAACCGTGACGCGTTTGAGAGTTTTGGCACGGTCGGAATCGAGCGTATTCTGAAAGGCCAGGCCTGGCGGCGGTTTAAGTTGCCACGCGTGTTTGTCCATCAGAGCATCGAGGCGCTCACGACTGATTCCCAGTTCCTGCGCAAATTCATTGCCGCGCTCAAAAACGCTCCAGTAATTCAAGCGCACGACATCGCTGAAAGGCATGGCGTACTTTTTTTCGATGCGATCCTGATCTTCATCCAGTGACTGGGCAGACAAATATCCAAGGCTCAGGCAGAGGACTGCGACATGAAAAAAAAAGACGGGCAACGAGCGCCAATTGCCGTGGGGTATATGGGGATATTGCATAGCCCCCGAAGCTACAGGCAAATCCGGAACGGGAGCAACCTA
>JADFMC010000341.1 GCA_022564085.1 Fidelibacterota bacterium
GGGGATGATGAACCCGGTTTGGATGGGGCTGATCGCCCTGCTGATATTTATGGAGAACGTCACGCCGTGGGGCCAGCGCATGGCCTCAATATTTGGAGCTGCCCTGGTAATAATCGGCGTGGGTATGGCGTTCGGGTTGAATATGGTCGTTCAATAACAGGAGGAACGTGCGATGGCTGAAACGCTCAAGTGGACACTCGATGTAGAATTCTTGATGGCCTGCAACTGCGACTGGGGCTGCCCCTGTGGGTTCCAGGCGCCCCCGACCTACGGCAAATGCGAGGCCCGCCCTGGCTTATCGCATCGTCGAAGGCCAGTATGGCGATGAGTCACTCGACGGTCTGGGGTGGGCGCTGGGGGCCGCGTGGCCTGGTCCTCTGCATGAGCGGAATGGGCGAGGCGTTGTGTATCTGGATTCGCGGGCGGAGGGGACCAAGCGCGAGGCGCTGGAGGCCATCGCCACCGGGAAGGCCGGCGGGCCCATAGGTATCTTCATGTCTACTATAACCGATGGACTCGAAGTGCTTACGGCGCCGCTCGAATTTAAATTTGACGGCAAGAATAGCCACTTCCGGGTCGGGGAAGCGATCGAAGTAGCGTTTGACCCTATTCTCAATCCCGTGACGGGGGACGAGCACCAGGTCAGTATATTATTGCCTGATGGAATGCTCGCCAAGCGCGAGGACCACTTCTCGGGTAAGACCTTCGATGTGAACGTACCCGGGCTAAGCTTCAGTTATACCGGCCACGCGGCGATTGCCATGCAAAATATTTGGCATGGCCCGTAATCATTTAATGTGTAGCACACAGGGGGAATAATATTCGCCGGTTATTGCCCCAGCCAGTAGGATACCTTCAAAGCGACGAAATCATCGGGCTGGGTGCGGAACAGCTGGCCCATGTCACGGCTGAGGTCGAAAGTGCCGGGATTGTCGAAATTGTAGCCATTCCGGGTCCATACCAGATAGGCCGTTGAACCAGGACTGAACTCCCATCGCAGCACTACCGTCCCCACCAGGGCCTTGAAGTTGAAATCCGGATTGGCGATGGCGAACGCGTCACTGTCGTCACCTCCCGTGGGATCGATTATATAATCACCATCATCATTAACGGTGATGGTTGATGACTCATGGCCGTACTCGAGGAATTCGTACTGCTCCGGTTGGGTGAATTCCTTGAAGCGCGAGTAGCTGCCGGCGGAGACAAACGGCTGGAAGAAAGCCTGTAGGGATAGCTGCGGCGTGAACGTGTAATTGATGCGGATGTTGGCATATACTGTCTGTTGCTCCAGTTGGGCCACTACATACCGTGAGCCGAACATGGCGCTGTTTTGAGGGTCGACAACGGTGGTCACGTACTGATCGGTAGATAGTCTGCTGGAATATGATGGGCCGAAACTGACGTTTAGCCGAGCGCCAAGCTTCAGTTCCGTGCTGGCGCTATATGAAACTTGATACCCTCCGGCATCATCACTGCTCATGCTATAGTTGATATTTCCTACAATATCCTTGCGCGAATCCGAGTCGTAGCCGAACTCCAAATAGAGACCGGAAGGGGATATGACCCTGGGGCCGCCCCGCAGTTTGCTGTTGCTCATTGTCTCGGGGACATAATTGAAGAACCAGTTGAATCCCCAGTAGTTCACTGCGTTGTAATTACCCATCCAAATAAATTGTTCACCGGTTTTGACCATGTCAAAGTCGTGGTTACTGGAATAGGCAAAATCCGTGCGGAAGGAGCGGTAGTATTTGGTCGGTTCAACCCAGCGATACCCCACCACCAGATGCTTGTTAATCAGATCGGTCCGCGAAACAATGCCTAGATCGTTAGTTTCAAAGCCGGGTGAGATGACGCCCAGGGAGCTGTTCACCTGGATATTGCCGCGCTCCTTGTTTAACATGACTCGGCCCGCAAACCCTTTGAGGGCGGTGAGGCTTGAATCGAGGTTCACCTGGTCCGCATCGGGCCGCTGGAAATAGTGGCTGGAGTTACGTTGCAGGCTGGTGATTTTGTTCCGGCTGCCTCTCACTTCCGAAATGCCGCCCCAGTAACCGAGAGCCCAATCCCTCTCAGCACCGAAGAAGCTCCAGCCATCCAGGCCGGCCGTCAGGGCTCGATCAGCCAGGTCATCGGAGAGAGTATAGGTCCCATCGATTCCTTCCAGCGAACTACCTGTGAAATTTCGCTGGACCAGGGTTGTGATAAATCCGATCCCTATGCGTCCGTCATCTATCTCCTTCTGTGCCCTAAGGAGGCTATAGGAAGAGAGTGGCTCCACCTGCTGTTTGCCCTTTATTCCATTGAGGTAGTACTCGGCAAATTCCCGGCTGGTAAGCGCTGACAGG
>JADFMC010000342.1 GCA_022564085.1 Fidelibacterota bacterium
CACCATGTTTGAGATTGAGTCATACATGGGCTACGGCCCTATTTTCCGGCTGCGGGAGCGCATGATCGAACCGGTGGGCGAGGCCCGCAACGACTTCCTGATCATGGCCGAGTTAGCCCGCCGCCTCGGTTACGGCCACCTCTATCCCCAGAGTGAGCGGGAGCTGGTCGATTTGGCCCTGGAAGGGTCAGGCTACACCCGGGCTGACGTGGAGGCGGCCGGCGGCTGGGTTAAGATCCCCACGCCGCTGATGGAGTATCGCAAGTGGGAAAAGGGCGGTCTGCGGCCGGACGGCCAGCCCGGATTCGACACCCCCACCGGCAAGTTCGAGATCCATTCCACGGTGCTGGAGGAGTACGGCTACGAGCCGCTGCCCAAGTATACCGAACCGACCGAAGGTCCCCTGGCTGACCCCCAGCTGGCGGAGCTCTATCCGTTGGTGTTCAACTCGGGCGCCCGGCCGAACAATGATTTTCGCTCCCAACACCACGGCATTAAAAGTTTGAACCGGGAGCACCCGGAGCCGGAGGTGGAGATCAACACGGCCGATGCCGCCAGCCGGGGGATCAGCACCGGCGACTTGGTGGAGGTACGCACACCCCGTGGCGCTGTGCCGTTCCGGGCCCGGGTAACGGACGATATTGTGGCCGGCTCCATCGAGGCCAACATGGGCGGAGGGGCTGCGGTGGGGCCCAAGGGCTGGCGGGAGTGGAACGTGAACGAACTCACCGATATGTCCAACTTCGACGATATCTCGGGCTTCCCGGTCTATAAGTCGTTGTTATGTGAGGTGGCACTGCTGAAGCGGGCCGGCAAACGGCGGTCATCGGGCACAGGCAAGGCCAGCCCCAGCCGCAACGGCCATCCCAAGCCTGTTGAACGGCCGGTGGACAGCCGCCAGATCTACCTGGACAATAATGCCACCACCCGCATCAGTGAGCCGGTGCGGGAGGCCATGCTGCCCTACCTGGCAATCAAACACGGCAACCCTTCCAGCATCCACCGCACCGGTCGCGACGCCCAGGCAGCCGTGGAGCGGGCCCGGCGGCAGGTGGCCGCCTTGCTGTCCTGCTCACCCCGGCGAATCATCTTTACCGGCAGCGGCTCGGAATCGGTGAACATGGCCGTGAAGGGGATCGCCTTCGCCCCGGGATCACAGGGCCGGCACATTATCACCTCTGCCATCGAGCACCCGGCCAACCTGAACAGCTGCCGTTTCCTGGAGCAGATCGGCTACCGGATCACCTACCTGGGGGTGGATGGCGACGGGCTGGTGGACCCGGCGGAACTGGAGCAGGCCCTCACTGACGATACCATTCTGGTAACGATTATGATGGCCAACAATGAGGTGGGGACCATCCAGCCCATCAAACAGTTGGTGGCCTTGACGCACGCCCGGGGGACGCTGTTCCATACCGACGCGGTTCAGGCGGTGGGCAAACTGTCGTTGGACGTGGTCGACCTGGGCGTGGACCTGCTGAGCCTGTCGGGGCACAAATTTCACGGCCCCAAAGGGGTGGGCGCCCTATATGTTAAAAAGGGGATCGAGTTGGAGCCGCTGATCCACGGCGGGCTTCAGGAGCAGGGGCTGCGGGCAGGTACCGAGAACGTCCCGGCCATCGTGGGGCTGGGCGCCGCGGCGGAGCTCTGCCGCCGGGAGGTGGGCCGTAACGGGCAACTGGCCGGCCTGCGCGACCGGCTGGAGCAGGGCATCCGTGACCTGATACCGGGCAGCACCCTGAACGGGCACCCAGAGCAGCGGCTGCCCAACACCCTCAACCTGACCCTGCCGCACATGCGCGGGGAATCGCTGGTGGTGGCGTTGGACCAGCACGGCATTTCCCTCTCGTCGGGTTCCGCTTGCAAGTCCGGCTCACCCGAGCCGACCCACGTGCTGCTGGCCATGGGACGCTCCACCGACGAGGCCCACTGCTCGGTGCGCTTTACCCTCTCCCGGGAGACCAGCGCCGAAGATGTGGAAACCACCTTAACCGCCCTGGCAACGGTGCTGGAGGAGATGGAGACCACCGTCAGGTTCCTGCCGTGTAAATAGGCGGGGGGCGGGGGAGGTTAACCGCCAAGCCCGCGAGGGGAGAGCTAACCGCAAAGCCCGCCTTCGGACGGGCCTAAGGGGCGCAAAGGGCGCGAAGATCACGGCGCACTTGGATCGGCGCGAGGCTCTGGACGGCGCGGACTATGTGATCGTCATGGTGCAGGTCGCGGGGTACAAGCCTGGCACGGAGATCGACTTTGAGATCCCGAAGAAGTACGGCCTTCGGCAGACGATCGCAGACACTCTCGGGATCGGCGGGATCTTCCGTTCGCTGCGCACTGTTCCCGTGCT
>JADFMC010000031.1 GCA_022564085.1 Fidelibacterota bacterium
GGATGTGCTAAGCAGATTTATTGTTGATGAGAGCTAACCGGGCCATGAACCACCGCCCAAATGATGAGCCGGCCCTCAAAATCAACTGCTCCCCGACCAGTCCCCCACAGTGCGATAATCACCTACGCCGGGGCAGCCCCGATCACCTCTGAACCCTGGCCGAGCCACCCTTGGCAAAGGCCTCCACCTCGGGCAACTTCGCCATGGTTACATCACCGGGAAAAGTGGTCAACAAGGCGCCATGGGCCCAACCGAGGCGTAATGCTTCCTCGAGTTGCCGCCCGGCGATCAGCCCATAAATAAGGCCGCCGGCAAAACCATCGCCACCACCGATGCGGTCGATAACGTGCAGCTCACAGATAGGGCTGACAACCTGCTCACCTTTACACCACACCACCGCCCCCCACTGATGGCGGTTGCTCGATTGCACATCCCGCAACGTGGTCGCCACCATCTTCACATTGGGGAATTCCTTTGTGACCTGGTCTATCATCCGGAAGAACACTTCTGTATCAAGTTTGGATTTTGACTGGGCAGCGGGTTTCTCAATGCCCAAACCCAGCTGCAAGTCCTCTTCATTGCCCAACAGCACATCCACGTGCTGCATGATGCGGCCAAAGACCTCCTGGGCCTGGGTCAAGCCCCCAATGGGATCCCACAGTTTTGCCCGGTAGTTCAGATCGAAGGAGGTAACGGCGCCGGACTTTTTTGCGGCCTGCAGCGCCTCTATGATCAATTCTGAGGTGCTCTCGGACAGGGCGGCAAAGATCCCGCCCGAGTGGAACCAGCGCACACCGGCTGCAAATATCTCGGCCCAGTTAAAATCCCCCGGTTTTAGAAGGGCGGCGGCCTCATTGGAGCGGTTATAAAATACTATGGGCGGACGAACGCCAAACCCCAGGTCACTATACACCGTGGCGATATTTGGTCCCCGGACGCCATCATGCTTAAACCACTTATAGAATGGTCTAACGCCCATTTCCCGCACCCGATTCTGGACCAGTTCACCGATGCCATAATCAACCATCGCCGTGGCCATACCGGCCTTTAACCCGAAACAGTCCGCTAAGCCGGCGGCCACATTGTATTCGCCCCCCGACACGTGGATGTTGAAAGAGCGGGCCTTGCGGAATGGCACCACGCCGGGGTCCAGGCGGTGAACCAGCGCCCCAAGAGAAAGGAAATCCAGTTGGCAATCATCTTTCCGTACCTGCAGATAGCTCATATACTGTCCTTAATCATCGTGAGGTCTGCTCGCCGGTGTTAGCGTAGCCGATAGAGCAACTCGCCGGCCCTGGGCACATAGAGCATACCCTCATCTTCGCGATTCCGCCATTCCTCCACCTTGATGGTGGCCGGATCGCAATAGCCCAGGTTCACCCGCCGGCAGACCTCCTCGGGTATGCCGGTGGCCAGCGTTACCCTGATGCGGGGGTATTCCTGGCCATCCGAATAACGGCCGATACCCTTGACATTGGTGGAGTGGGCCATGATCAACTTGGGCTCCTGGGCGAACCGGGGCCATTGCTCTAAAAAATAGTCCAGCACGTGGTAGCCGATGCGCTCGATGGCGGCGCCGTGGGTATGGGAGAGTTCCTTGATATGGGGCGCATAGATGATCAGTTCGCCCCCCTCGGCCACGATCGGCTCCAGCTTATACATGGCCTTACCGCCCACCCACAGGTCGGTATACATGGCCGGTACCACCCCCAGCACCCGCTTGAAAGGCCGCTCCAGGTAAACGATGTGCACCCGGGAGGAATAGTCCACCGCCTTGCCATAGGACTCCTCGGGCGAACCGATGTACAGGCACCCCAGCTCCCCGTCCGCCAGCACCACGAAGGAGAAGCAGAGCTTATCGAAGTGCAGCAGGGCCGCCCCCCGATCCAGGAACCGCCGAACGGGATTGTCCTTCACCCCATTGATCGCGGGGTTGGTTATGACGGCGCCCACCCAGTGAAACGACTGGATAATCTCGGTGCCGGCCACCCCCGGGAAGAAATACTTGTTGCCACCGGAAAACCCGGCCACTTCATGCGGCGAAACCGGCCCCAGGATGATCACCAGGTCATACTCAAACAGCCTGCGATTGAGGTACAGCGGGATCTCCGTGTGCAGCTTGCCCGAGGAGATTTCTCGAATCTCTTCCTCGGGAATGATTCCAGCCAGTTTCAACTCGTGGGGGTCATCATGCTTGTGGGCAAACAGGCCGACGTTGGTAAACTTGGATTCCAGTTCCGCCCGTGTCAGACCCAGCAGTTTCATAATCTGGCTCTGGGGCATGGGCTGATGGGTACCCGAGGCCACCAAAAAATCCAAGGCTTTAACCTGTTTGCCAATTGCCTTGTAAAGCGCCCTGAACAGCAGTGGCAGGGGCGCTTTGCGGGTAAAGTCGGGGATCAGGCAGAGCACCTTCCGGCCCTCCAGGGAATAATTCCCTAGCGCCTCAACGGTTATTTCGCCGATCCGCCGGTGGGACAGGTGTCCCTGTGCAATCTCTTCGCCCCAGAGCATACCCGGACTGTTAGCTATCCTCATCCCATGCCGTGTGGAAGACCCCTGCCTGGTCCACGCGCTGGTAAGTGTGGGCCCCGAAGAAATCCCGCTGGGCCTGCAGGAGATTGGCCGGCAGACGCTCCCGGCGATACATATCATAATACCCCAACGAAGCGCCCAGGGCCAGGCAGGGCAATCCGTGGGCCGAGGCCCGGCTCACTATTTTTCGCAACGGCCCCTCCAACCGTTGCAGCGCCCCTGCAAAATGGGGACTGACCATCAGGTTGAGCAACTGCGGGTCGAGCTCATAAGCTGCCCGGATCGGCTCCAATAGGGTGGACCGGATGATACATCCACCCCGCCAGATGCGGGCCACTTCGTCCAGCCGGATAGCGTAGTCGTATTCTTTTGAGGCCGCCTTGATCAGGGCCAGGCCCTGGGCGTAGCTGATAATCATCGCTGCCTCCAGAGCGTCCCCCAGGGCCGCGATCCACTCTTGCTGATCCTCACCGATGGACGGTTCGGGACCGGTAAGGGTCCGCGATATATTTTCCCGCTCATTCTTCAGCGCCGATAATATCCTGGCCTCCACCGCCGCATTGATCGTCGGTATGGGCACGCCCAAGTCCAGGGCGTTCTGGCTGGTCCACTTGCCGGTGCCCTTCTGCTGGGCCCTGTCCAATATCAGCTCCACCAATGGGCCGCCGGTTTCCGGGTCTGTTTTCGCCAGGATCTTGGCGGTGATCTCCATCAGGTAGCTGTCCAAGTGGCCCGCGTTCCAATCCTGGAATATTTTGGCGAGTTGTTCGGGGGGCAGCCCCAGGCCGGTCTTGAGAAAATCATACCCCTCGCAGATCAGCTGCATAATGCCGTACTCGATCCCGTTGTGCACCATCTTGACGTAGTGCCCCGCGCCCCGGGGACCGATGTAAGTGCAGCAGGCCTGGCCCCCTACTTGGGCGGCGATGGCGGTAACTATCGGCTCGATAATGCCGTAGGCTTCCTTTGATCCGCCGGGCATGATGCTGGGCCCCTTCAGGGCGCCCTCCTCTCCGCCGGAGACCCCCATGCCGATGAAATGAATCCCCACTTTATCCAGGGTGGCGCAACGCCGGTCGGTGTCGCCGAAAAATGAGTTCCCGGCGTCGATGATAACATCGCCCTTATCCAGGTGGGGCTGCAATTGCGATATGAAGTGATCCACCGGAGCGCCGGCCTTGACCATCAGAATGATCCGCCGGGGCCGCGCCAGGGCCTTCACGAACTGCTCGATGGTGTAAGTCGCCTCGATTGCCTTGCCCGCCGCCGGGCCCCCGGCAAATGCTTCGGTCTTTTCCCGGGTACGGTTGTAAACCGCCACCGAAAAACCGCTATTGGCCATGTTTAACACCAGGTTCTGGCCCATTACCGCCAGACCGATCAGGCCTATATCCTGTGTCGCCATTATCAGGGATTTCCGATCAAATTGTGGTTGAGGTTAACAAGGGAATCTCGCGCTCAAACGCGGTTTAAATGGTCATGGCGGTAAACCCGCCGTCCACGGGGATAATGGCCCCGGTGACAAACGATGAAGCCCGCTCGGCCGCCAGCCAGACCACCACGCCGGCCAGTTCTTCAGGCTCACCGTAACGGGCCATGGGGGTGTGGCCGAAGATGGCCGCCTTGCGCTCCGCAGTCAGGATCTTCCGGTTCTGCTCCGCCGGGAAAAAACCTGGCGCAATGGCGTTGACCCGGATGCCGTGGGGCGCCCACTCCCGGGCCAGCCACTGGGTCAGCCCGTTGAGGCCGAACTTGGACACCGAGTAGGTGAAGACCTTCGACAGCGGCCTGATGGAGCTGGCTGAGGAGATGTTGATGATGCTGCCCCCGGCCTCCTGTGCGATCATGGCCTTACCGAACACCTGGCAGGCTAGAAATACCCCTTTTAGATTGGTATCGATGATCCGCTGCCACTCCTCTTCATCGATCTCCAGCACCGGCGTCGTGGAATTGATCCCCGGGGCATTCACCAGGATGTGAATCTGGCCGAACCAGCTGATTACCTCAGCCCGGGCCTGTTCCAGCGCAGCCTTCGAGGTGGCGTCAACGCAGACGGCGAGGGCGTCTCCGCCTTCGGCCGTAATAGCAGCGGCCACTTTCTCAGCGCCTTCCCGGTTTTGGCTATAGCCCACCGCCACCCGGGCGCCGGCTTTGGCCAGGGCCAGGGCCAGGGCGCCCCCCAGCACTCCGCTGCCGCCGATCACCAGGGCGCCTCGGCCCTCAAGGTTGAATAATTCCTTTAAGTATTTCAAAGCTCTGCGCTCTCGCCCCAAAACTTACTATTGGGCGCAATATTAACTGCGATTCCCACCGTTTGACTGGCCTGCTTCCAAGGGTCGCAAATGTTTGCGCATAAGCCGGCAAAGGAAATCGTAATGGGTCTCTTCGTGCTCCTCAAGGACGGCCAATATCCGGTCACGAAAGCGGTAACCGCCGCCGGTGAGCTTGGCAACCAGTACACTGCCGAATGAAACATGCAACACCTGCCGGCTATCATCCCGGTCGAGCAGATCCGGCAACTGTCGGTCGCTGCAATCATCGGCCGCAGGCACCCGCTCCAACCTAGCTGACACGTGGTAAGTGTGGCGCTCGGTTAGGTAATGAGCCCGGGAGCAATCGAGGATTTCCCGAAACAGGCCCGCAGAGTGCCTGGCCACCACCCGGAGCGCCTCTAAGTAGCTGGTGCCGGCGGTCTTCAAGTGGATTCGGGTACCCTCCATGGCTCCCACTGCCTCATAGACCCGGAACTTATCACTGCCGGAGTGGAAACTGACCTTATAGGGACCCAGTTGCTCGGCAATATCCATGTGCTGAGCAATATCCGCCTTGAAAAGCGCAATATCCCCCTTATAATCGATCCCTTTTTCGAAGTCGCCCACGAAACGGGGGGCCAGGCTGACAAGTTCAATTCCCAGTCTGGCCAGTTCGCTGACGATCAGAAAGTGCTGGAAGGGGGTAGTGGGCGAATCGGTTTCGTCCACGGAAAGTTCGAATTCGGCCTCCCTACCGGGGTAAGTCTGGTGGAAGTAACGAATCATGGACGCGCAGTGCCCGATCACCCCGCCGTATTTGACCAGCGCCTGGAGCACCTCCTGCTCGCCGGGGTTGAAATTGGTCCGGGCGGTGAGGCTGACCGGTTTACCGCTATAGCGCCGCATTATCTCATCCAGGGTGGTCTCCATCGTTTCCCAGGGTACACCACCGGCCAATTCGCGCAGCTCGGTGACAGATAATCCTTCTGCGACCGATAGCACATATTCACCGGGATCGATGGTGAACATGGTATAGCCGGCCTGGGCCATCATGTCCAGGTGAGCGGTGGTCTTCAGATGATCGGCGTCGGCCCCGAAGCCGCCAGTATAGCCTTCCTGCAGCACGGCCCAGGTGGCGGCATCCAACACCTCTTCGGGGGTCCGCTCGGTGCGCTCCAGCTCCCTGATCGATTGCTGCGCCAGCATGGGACGGAAGGCAGACCCGATCATGGCCCGTAAGTGACCCGGGCCGGCCAGGCCCAGACGGTCTCCCAGCCCCAGGGCGTTATCGATACCCAACAGGACCGGCTTTGTAAAGGGGAGCAGCTCGCGGAGCTTAACCGCGTTGGCATGACTGAGGGGACAGCGCCAAAGCGCCTCAGCCGCCGCCGATCCGTCCGCTGCCACCGGCGTCCCTGCAAAGGGGTTGTTTTCCGGCTGGCCGCCGCCAGGAAACACCCACAACGATTTATCACTCCCCTGGCGCCCCATAAATAGGATCGTCTCCCCGGTTCGTCGGATCGAATTGGGGTAGATTCCCACCGGCTCACCGGCTGCGGCCTCCAGGGTGAAAATTGGATTTTCCGCCAGCGGCTGGGGTGGAATGTGCTTCTCTAACTCAGTACTAATCATCATTACCTCGAACGGTTTCCTAAATGGGAAATTGGTTTTAGCCGTGGGAGAATATGAAAACAATCAGGCCTGGCGCCAGCCTTGATTTGTGCCCTGGGAGTGATGGATATTTGCCGGGAGCAAGCATGCTCCCCTTGGGCTTCCTTCATCAAACCGGCCGTCGCCAGCGCTAACCTAAACTTTCCCCAGCGAATTCGCTGACCCGCACCGGTGCCCCCCGCTCCAGCGATGCCTGGGCGGCCAGGCCGATCAGGATGGCATTCAAACCGTCACGGCCTACCACCGGCGGCGGGGTGTCATCCCGGATCGAGCGAATAAACTCTTCTATCTCCACCCGGAATGATCGGTGGTAGCGCTCCAGGAAAAAATGCAGTGGTTTGTCGGTGACGACTCCCTGGGCAGTGGCGAGCACGGTGCGGGTGGCTGTCAGATTGACGGCTGAGATGCTGCCCAGGGAGCCAAACACTTCTATCCGTTGGTCGTAGCCATAAGCCGCCTGGCGGCTGTTGTCGATCACCGCCAGGGCGCCATTGCTCAGTTTCATGGTAGTGACGGCAGTATCGATGTCACCGATTTCACCGATAGCGGGGTCGACCATCACGGCCCCGGCGGCATAGACTTCATCCACTTCGCTGCCCGACAGAAAGCGGACCAGATCGAAATCATGGACGGTCATATCCAAAAATATCCCGCCAGAGATCCGCAGGTAGTCCATCGGCGGGGGAGCCGGGTCCCGGCTGGTAATCCTGATCAACTGCATCTGCCCGATTTCCCCGTCATCTACCGCCTGCTTGACCCGTTTAATATCGGGGTCGAAGCGCCGATTAAACCCCACCTGCAGCTTTACCCCGGCAGTTTCCACCGCCAGCAGCGCCTGCCGGATACGGTCCGGGTCCAGGGCGATCGGTTTCTCACAGAAAATATGCTTGCCGGCCTCGGCGGCGGCGATAATCTGCTCAGCGTGGAGGTTGGAGGGCGAGAAAATGAGCACGGCCGCGATCTCCGGGTCAGAAAACAGCTCGGCGGGATCCAGGGTGGTGCTCAGTCCCAGGGTGCGGGCCCAATCCTCATCGATATAGGGATCGGCTATCAGTTTCAACCGCACACCGGGCATTGCCAGGATATTATCCGCGTGCAGCTTACCGATCCGACCGGCCCCTAATGCTCCTAATACTACCTCTTTCACGGCATCAACTTTACCTTTTTTTCGTATAATCGCCGGGCGGCCGGGCATAGGATAGCAGCCGCTGACTGCTGCTGGCCCGTAGCCCTCAATCCTCCGGCCAAGGTTCTAATATTACTGCCCGGTTCATCCGAACTCTCAGTTATTTGCCGCTGTGGGGCTGGCAGCCACGTTTTGCCGGGTGATCAGTTCGACCGGCACCGGGAAATTTTCGGGGATTGTTTCGCCGCGCAGCAGGGCGTGAGCAAATTCCACCGCAAATTTGCCCATTTCAGCCGGGTGCTGAGCCACAGATCCGGCCATGGTGCCGGCGGCAATGGCCGTCCGGGCGTCCTGGATAGCATCAAAGCCCACCACCAGCAGATCGCCGCTACGCCCGGCCGCGGACAGGGCCTCGATAGCGCCCAGGGCCATCAGATCGTTACAGGCGAACAGGGCCTGCACCTCGGGATGCGACTGCAGGATATTCTGGAAGACATTATAGCCCTGGCCCCGCTCCCAATTGGCCGTCTGGGAAGCCACGATCTCAATACCGGGGACCTGGTCCACCACCTGGTGAAAACCGCTGAGCCGGGCGTCACCGGTCTCATGCCCGGGGATCCCTTCTAAGATAGCCACCTTACCCCGGCCGGCCAGCTGTTCGACAATAAACTCACCTGCTATCCGCCCCCCTTGAAAGTTATCCGACCCGATAAAGGAAGCCACCCGGCCGCCGGCCTCGGCCAGGGCGATCGAATCCACCCGGGTGTCGATGATCAGCACCGGAATCCCGGCTCGATTGGCCTTAACGATGGCCGGCACAATTTCTTTGGAGCCGGAGGGTGCGATACAGATGGCGGAAACCTTTCGCTGGATCAGGTTCTCAATGACCTGCATCTGTTTCTCCACATCCGCCTCCCTGTCTGGCGCCTGGATCAGCAGCTGCACCCCCAATTTCCCGGCGGCTTCCCGGGCTCCCGTCTCCATGTCGATAAAGAACGGATTATTCAAGGTCTTCATCACCAGGGCGATGGTCAGGACATCGCTGGCCGCAGCGTCTTTTCCCCGCTGGCAACCGGTCGATAACAGCAGCAGGGCAACCGCTAAAAAGGTTATTATTTGATTGGTGCCTTTCATCCGGGCCGCTCCTCTATGTTCGCTGTTTCTTCAGGGCCATGTCCATCAGCACTGCTAAAATTATTACCGATCCGATCACCGTCTGTTGAATAAACGAGGATATTCCCAACAGGTTGAGCCCGTTCCGTAGCACACCCATGATCAGCGCTCCGATCAGGGTGCCGATGATGCGACCGGAGCCGCCCATCAAGCTGGTGCCGCCGATCACCGTGGCGGCGATGGCATCCAGCTCATACATGATCCCGGCGATGGGCTGGGCGGAGTTCAGCCGGGCGGTGAGGATGATGGCGGCCAGGCCGCTGAGCAGTCCGGACAGGGCATAAACCGCGGCCTTATGGAATTTTACATTGACCCCCGATAAGACCGCCGCCTGCTCGTTACCCCCGATGGCGTAGACGTAACGGCCCAGTTTAGTGCGGGTCAGGACGATGTGGCCCAGCAGGTAGACGATTACCATGATGATCACCGGCAGCGGTATATTCAATATCTCGCCCGTGGCCAGGTAACGAAATTCAGCTGAAAAACCGGAGATCGGCCGGCCACCGGTGTAGAGCAGGGCCGACCCCCGGGCCACACTCATCATGCCCAGGGTCGAAATGAAAGGGGGCAGGCGGCCGTAGGTGATCAGCAGGCCGTTCATCCAGCCGCTGAAAGCGCCCACCGCTAGTCCGATCGCCAGGGCCAGCGGCAAGGGGATGTCCGCCTGTAGCGCGCTGGCCAACACCACCCCGGAAAACGCCACAATCGAGCCCACCGATAGATCGATGCCGGCGGTGATGATGACCAAGGTCATGCCCACTGCGATAATGGCGTTGATGGAGGTCTGCTGAGCCACGTTCATCAAGTTGGAGACGGTCATGAAATGGGGAGTCAGGGCCCAGAGCACCAGGGTCAATCCCACCAGCCCGGCCAGGGTGCCGAATTGCCGGCCATACTCCCAGGTGAAGGCCTTAAGCCGCATTGGGCACTCCCAGGGCACACTCCATGATCAGTTCCTGGGTGGCCTCGGCGGCGGTGAACTCCCCGGCAATCCGGCCGTGGCGCATGACCAGGATGCGGTCGCTCATAGCGATGATTTCCGGCAGCTCCGAAGAGATCATCAGCACGGCTGTGCCACCGGCCGTGAGGCGATTCAGTAACTGGTAGATCTCCACTTTCGAACCCACGTCGATACCCCGGGTGGGCTCATCGAAAATCAGGATATCCGCCCGGCAGCACAGCCACTTGCTCAGCACCACCTTCTGCTGGTTTCCGCCGCTGAGGAACATGACCTGCTGCTCCAGGCCGGTAGTCCTGATGCGCAAGTCCTGCACATACCCGCTGGCGGCCCGGCGTTCCCCCTGCGAGTCCACCAGCCCCAGCCGGGACAACCGTTCCATACTGGCCAGGCAGATGTTTTCCTTCACGGTCAGCCCCATGACCAGGCCCTCGGATTTGCGATCCTCAGTCAGGAAACCGATGCCCTGTTTGATGGCCGCCCGCGGTGAGCCGATATTTGTCTGGGCGCCCCTAATGAAAAGTTGGCCCGAATCGATGGGGTCGATGCCGAACAGCGCCCGGGCCAATTCCGTGCGCCCTGAACCCATCAGGCCGGCTATTCCCAGCACTTCCCCCCCGTAGAGTGTGAAGCTGATGTCATGCAGCACATCCCGCCGGCAGAGTCCCTCCACCCGCAGAACCTCCGGCCCCCGCTCCGCTTGCACCTTGGGCAGTTGGTCATTTAGCTCCCGATCTACCATTAAGCGGATCAGCTGCGGCTGATCCACGTCGGCAATATTGTAGCATCCTATGCTAAGGCCGTCACGCAGCACCGTGACCTGGTCACCGATCTCAAACAGCTCCTCCAGCCGGTGCGAGATATAGATCACCGCCACGCCCTTTTTCTTCAGGCGCCGGATGGTCTTGAAAAGTACCTTGATTTCTGGCCTGGTCAAGGCCGAGGTGGGCTCATCCATGATCAGGATGCGGGCCTTCCACGAGAGTGCTTTGGCAACTTCCACCATCTGCTGCTGCGCTACCCCCAATGCGCTGATCGGGCAATGAATGTCGATTTCAACCCCTAATTCACGGAGCAGCAGATCTGCACTCAGATCCATCTTTTGCTGGTTTAAGAGGCCGGATTTTAAGGTGCTCTCACGGCCCAGGGAAATATTTTCCGCTGCTGTGAGTTGCGGAATCAGATTGAGCTCCTGGTAAATGATGCCGATACCCAGCTGTTGGGCATGCTTCG
>JADFMC010000032.1 GCA_022564085.1 Fidelibacterota bacterium
GTCAATGAGTCCTGGCCAAGCGGGCGGCGGGGCAATGCCTGTATCAACACCGACCGCACAAGGGGTATACCCTGGAGTGATACGTTTTTTTTCATGCTGGCAAAACGTTGCCGTTAAATTCAATTGGCGGAGAAGGTGCTGATCCGGCGGAAGCGGCGGTTGCCCGGACTTGGCTGGTATTGACAATAAAGGAATAAGTGGGGCGACCGGATTGAGCCCGTCCCTTACGAGGTTGTAAGGGCGCCGCCCCACTCATATTGAAATAAGACAATATTAGTATACAACGATAAAACGATATATACATAATTGTCACGCTATTTACGCTAATATACAATGTTCATCATCCAGGTACAAGCAAAACAACGCAGGTGGCAAACTCGTTTCAGCCTGTGGTTTCGGCTTCCAATACGGCTTTCAGGCTGACCATGATCTTGGCTTCGCGCCGGGCCAGGACCGCCGCCACCTCCGGGTCCTCACACATCACCTGAAAAACATCTTTGATAATTTGCTCCTGCGTGGCAGGGGGAATGGATCCCTCCTGCGCGGTCGCGGAATCGAGTATGATTTTCTGTACGTTGGCTAGCGAGCGTACCGCTTCACCGGCGGTTTTGAACTTGAGCTCGGTGGCGGCGTCCATGATTCGGGAACGCAGGTTGGTGAGTTCCGCCATGATCTGTTCTTCCCGGCTGCTGGGAAGCGATTCAAGCCGGCGGGCATAGCCCTGGCGCAGCTCCTGCCTCAGTCGCCGCCAATCTCCCGTTTCCATCCAGCCATCGATGGTATGTTGACGAGGTCCACCCTCACTGGCATACCTCTTTTGCAGCCCGGTGACAATCTGCTCCACTGTCCGGCCCTGGCAATACATGGCAAACGCCGCCACTTGCAGCCGCGCCCCGTAGCCCATTATTTGAGCCAACCCTCCACCAGGGACCACAGCTGTCCGCCACCCATGCCCGCCACCGCCAGGGTGCCGAACGCCACGCCGGCCGCCAGGGTATGGAATGGGTGCTCGCGCATCAATTTCACCAGGCCCCATTTAACTTCGTCAGAACCGTGGTAGCGCATATGCTGCAGCCGCCAGTGGAGCATGTCGGCCCGAAAGGCGTGGAACTGCGCCTCAAGGCGGGCCAGGCGGGTAGTCTGGTTACCGGAACTGCGGGGCACCGCGTTCACTCCTCACGCAGATGCTGGATGGCTGCCGCATCGGCTACTTTGCCGGCCAACCGGGTCCGCTCCCGGAAATATTCCAGCAGATCCTGCACCGCCAGCTGGAAGGTGTCGGTCAGGTCTTTCTCCTTTTCGGTGGGGTGCACCACTTCCAGCAGCTTTTCCATCAGGGCCCGCTGCAATCCCGATTGGGCCTGGAGAGTAGCCAGCAGTTTTTCCACATCCGGACTGGGTTCCAGCAGCAGGGCCTCCGATTCGGCCGCCAGCGTCTTAATGGCCGACAACTTTTCTACCAGTTTATCCTTGGAGCGACTAGGCCTCATGACGGCGAATCCTCCTAATTGATGCTTGCATGGACATTCCTTTCGTGGGCTATTTCCGGCGATTAGGTTGTGTCCAGATTGGCAATAGCTTTCCGCAGGTACACCGGCACCAACGGCGCTAAAATTGTCAGGGCATACATGAGGATCACCCTGGTATGGGAATCCAACGTATAAAAGCCCTGGGCGTGACCCTGGAGCACTACAGCCGCCGCCAGAACCAATATAGACGACAGGTAAGTACGGTAACCTGATTTCACAAATGGCATCTGCTTTCCCCTCCATATTTTCACATGCTAAATCCAGCAGGACATTACACAGAACCATAGCGCTTCGTCTTTCGCCCGGTACGCCAGTTGCGCCAGGTGCGCTAAAATCAAGCGGCCGCCCCGGCGCCGGATCGGCCTGTGGACTCAGGACTATTCTATTAGCCAGTATAAATCACGGGGCTTCCTTCAGGCCGGAGCTACTATGCTCCACTTGTAAATCAAGCCTTGATTCCTTAGTTTCAAGCCGGTCATAAACCATGGTTTAGGCCGGCTTGACAGCTACTACCGAGTTTAGCAAAAGGAGAATCAGATGGGATTTCTGGATCGATTCAGATCGGCGGGGAAGAAGGCCCAGGACAAGGTTCAAGAGGCTATGGGCGAGGCCCAGGATAAACTGGCCGATAAGGCGGCCCAGGTCCAGGAGTCGGCGCAGGCCCACCTGGATAGCGCCCGGGAGAAAGCCCAGGATGTTATCGAGGCCGGCAAGGAGAAAGCCGCCGAATTATCGGACAGCGCTAGAGAAAAAGCAGCCCAGGTCCAGGAGGCCGCTCAAGCCCACCTGGACACCGCCAAAGAGAAGGCCCAGGAGGCTATTGAAGCCGGTAAGGAGAAGGCCGCTGAGGCGATGGCCGCCGGCCGGGAAAAGCTGGATGAGATTAAAAAGAGCGACGAGACCTAGCTCCCGCTGCCCTGGCGCACGGGGCACAGCGGATTTGAATCATTTTCGGGAAAATTTAATCTGTGAGCCTGGCCGGACGATCCGCTCGTAAAAGTCCTGGCCCCAATCGACCCCATCACCGCCACCGAGCCGCATAGCCCCTGAGTAGACCGATGATAATTTTCTGGGTGGTGGACTTACCGGCCCCGCTGGGACCCAGCAAGCCGAAAATTTCGCCGTCGGCCACGGTAAACTCCAGGCCCCGGACGGTCGGTTCCCGGCCGGCGTGGTAGGTGGAGGTTAATTCTTCTACCTTGATCACTTTGTTTTCCAGGGTCTCAATGGATTACATCTGGTCTATCGGTCATCGGTTGCTGCTGCGGAGCCGGTCCTGAGCACATCCGCTCCATCAGGCAGGTACCGGACCAGGCTCCCCCATAACTCCCCGAAAGCTCGGCGGTGGCATTTCCCGAGGCCGGAGTCGCCCACGGCCCGAGCCTCCTAAAGCCGCAACAACGGCCTGGTCAGACAGGTAGGTCCACCGGTCCCCTTGGCCGAGATTTCCCGGCCGTCATAGGTCCGGACCTGTACACCGGCGGCCTCCAGCCGTTCCTGGGTCACCGGGTTGCCGGCGATCATGATAAGGTGCCGTGGAGCCACCGCCAATATATTGCAGCCCAGGGTGTCATATTCACTATCGGGGACTTCGATCAATTGCATCCCCCGGGAAAGCAGGTGTTGGCGGAAGGGTACCGGCATCAGCCGGGAGTATACCACAGCCAGGTCGTGATCCACCATGCTGATGATCGATTGCAGGTGCAGGACATCGTGGGCGCCGTTCCAGTGAGGCAACGGTACCGGGATGACCCTATCCACCAGGCCGCCCAACAGCATTTCCAGCTGGTGAATGCCCTCGGCGTTGGTACGGTAGCCTTCCCCGATGGCCACAGTCCGCTCATCCAGCCACAGCACATCCCCGCCTTCCAGGCGGCCCTCACCAGTGATGGTTCCCAGGATGGCAATGTCATGGCTGCGGCAAAATTCTTCCACGGCTCGTGGTTCGCCGGCCCGCTCAGCCTTGCCCATGTTGCCCAGCACCACGCCATTATTGGAGACTACGGCCGGGTCGTGCGTATAGATCGAATCCAGGCCGGTATCATCGTGCGGCGGCAGGAATTGGAGCTCCGCTCCCGACTGTGCCAGAAGCTCACCGAACCGGTCATAGTCCCGGCAGGCACGATCGAAATCAGGCGGCCCCAGGTAGTTCAGGCCACGCCATTGAGCCTCAATGCCCGCTTGGTCGCCAAATGCATCCCGGGGGTGTTTTAAAAGCACCTGCCGCATTTCCCCAACCATAGATTGGCAGCCGATGTTCATTTCAATACTCCTAATTTTCTCTGTAATAACCCTTGGTTGCCGCTACAATTCTGGTGGCCGGTAGTTCAGGCGGCGGAAAAATTAGAGCACCGTGCCGGGGCGGGAAGTTTTAGCGATTAACCTAATTGAGCAGAATTTCAGCCATGTCTTGCTCATTAGTGTCGGTGGGCGACTCGATAATGCGACCGATTTCCACCCCGCCCCGGTAAAATATGGTAGTGGGCACTAATTTGATATCGAATCCTTCCTCCTCGTGAACAGGACCATGTTTATCGCGGTCCAGGGCTATCAGAGTGACCCGCTCCGTCGGGTATCCCAGGTAATCCAGAATTTTATAGACCCGGGGCACTTCACGCCGGCTGTCCTGGCACCAGGTGCCCAAAAAAATCTTGATGTCAACGTCTACCAACGATTCGGCCAACAGGGCCAGCGTCAGGGTGTCCAGCTGGTATCCGCCATATTGCTCATCGAACCAGGTCCTGTAGGGGTCATCGCCCAAGGCGCTGCGCTCAATGGGCCCCAGCAGGATTGCTGCCGGCTGGTTTTCCTTATCAGCGACCAGCGCAGGTTGCGGCCGGGCCCGTTGATTGTTACAGCTCGCCACTAGAAGGACTAAAGCCAATTGCCGCCACATGGTTTTCACCTGGATTTTTAAAGATACCGTTGGTGTTGAAGTTAACCAACCTGCTCTAGGCAGTAAACCGCTAGCTGTCGTAATGCTCCCATTGCGGGTATTGGCATCGTTGGTACGCACTGCCTAGCTTTGACCCCGGCCGGTTAAGCAGGAATCGTCCAAAACCCCATGACGGCTGGCCGCAGCAATATGCCACCACCGGACTTAATTGAAAATCTTGAGCTTGACCGGGAGGAAAACCCGGGCTATTACAATTTGGCCGATACCTGTGCCGAGCTCGAGAAAGAGTATCGTCATCTGCA
Source organism: Fidelibacterota bacterium (assembly GCA_022564085.1). GTDB lineage: Bacteria > Fidelibacterota > Marinisomatia > SCGC-AAA003-L08 > TS1B11 > JACZSB01. The sequence goes on from JADFMC010000032.1 coordinate 4,728, forward strand.
ACGACAAATTGAGGACGCCCCAAATCAGGTCAGCGCGGGCCAAAGACCTCGCCTGGTGCGGAATCGGCTGCTGGCGGAACGGCAGCGCCTGGAGCGACGGGCAGATAATTGGGAACAGGAGTTGCACGCCTTTCTGGCACGGCCTTACCTGGCCGTGTCGGGAGCCGAAAAGGAGCGGCAATTCTCCCAGGCCCTGGCCCGCTTGACGGACCACAGCCGTCAATTAGCCACGCACAGGGACCGGCTGGCCCAGGGGCTGGACGCCCTGGGGAAACTCAAGCGTCCCCCCCGAAATCATTTTCTGGGCAAGGTAGCCATATTTATGGCGCCCATCGCCCTGGTATTGGTATTATTGTATCTGTACCGGGAAGGTTATTTTAACCTATCCTGGTTTTCCAACCAACCGGGCTATTAGCCACCTGCAGCTGCTGCCCCGCCTGCAGAAGTAGCCCCGGCGGCCCGGCCCGGTGTGCTTCAGGAACCGGCGCCAGGGGGGCCAGCAGACAGTCCGGACACCCGGCGATGAACCTGGAAAAGGGCGCATTTCGCCTGCTCGCAGGTGAGTTTTTACGGTAACTTTACCCAGCTCATTACAGGGAGGTCAACGGCCCGCAGATTGAGGGCCTTGCTCGCTGGTGCAGCGCAGATTGCTGTCCAGTCTGAAACGGAATTATGATATGGGCATTCCAGAAGGGGGTTTCCAAATGAGTTTCACGCGACAGGTCTCATTTGTAGTACTGTTACTGGTGGTGGTATCAGCGGTGGTTTTCAGCAGCCAGATCTTGGTAACCAACCAGCGGGGCCAATACCAGATCAAGCAGGCCGCTATTGCCGGCACTATGTCTGTACGGATGGCACCCGGCATGTATGGCCGCTGGTTCGGCGCCATCGACACCTGGAACAAGGCTGAAACGTTCTACTTCACATCCGAATACGATGGCGCCGGCGACGTTGCAGAGGACCGCTCGATGGAGGTTCGGTTCAACGACGGTTCCCTGACATACATCTCTGGCACCGCCCGGATCACCATGCCCACCGGTGAACAAGACGCCATCAACCTGATTATCAAGGAAGGCTACCGGAGTTACCGCGACCTGGAGCAAAAAATGATCCTGCCCACCGTCCGTAACGCCTTGCGATCCACGGCCAACCTCATGTCCGCTCGCGAAAGTTACTCCGAGAAACGGCTGGACTTCATCAACTGGGCCCGGGACCAGATCCAGAATGGTTTGTACAGCACCGAGGAAATCACCAGGAAAGTCACCGATATTGTCAGCGGTGAGCAGGTCATCAGGACCTTCAAACGAATCAAGCGGAATGAAGCCACCGGTGAGCCGGTCTATCTGTTCAATCCCATGGCCGGCCTGGGGATTAGAATTTCCAACTTCGAAATCAAGACTTTTAATTACGCCGAAAAGGTCCAGGAGCAGATCGCCGCCCAACAGGAAGCTCTAATGGCCGTGGAGACCGCCCGGGCCCGGGCCAAAGAAGCTGAGCAGAAGGCCATCACCGTTGAAGCTGAAGGTAAGGCGGATGTGATGCGGGTCAAGTACGAGAAGGAGCAATCCAAGATCGCCGCCGTGGTGCTGGCGGAGCAGGGCCTGGAGGTAGCCCGGTTGGAGCGCCAGGCGGCCGAAGAGACCCGCCAGCGGGATATCCTGCTGGGCCAGGGTGAAGCCGAGCGCAAGCGCCTGGTGATGGCGGCCGACGGCGCCTTGGCCCAGAAACTGGAAACCTTCGAAAAGATTCAGGGCCAGTGGGCTGCGGCTTATGCCCAGCGCAATGTACCCCAACTGGTCATGGGCGCCGGCGCTGACGGTGGTACCGACCGGGCCACCATGGACTTCTCTCAGGCCATGCAACTGCTGGTGGCTAAGCAGCTGGGGCTGGACCTTTCCATACCGGCCGGAGCAGGAGTCGCTAAGCAACCCCGTCAATAGCGCGGCCGTATTTGCAACGCCGGCGCCACCGGGCTACCGGCAACAATAAATCATTCCATCTATGTTTTGGAGCGCCGTCCTGTTAGCATTCCAACCACAGTGTCGCCATAAAATACCCCACCGGGGATATTTTCAGCCGCTGGAATTCAAAATCGCACTAAATTATTGTAGGTAAAATTAGTCAAACAATAACCGTTGGCTAAAATTGAAGATGTGATCTTATTGGGGCCTTTGGAGTGTGTTTTGCTTTGAATAAAACTAGTCAGTGTGCTAAATGTTGCATTAACTATTTTCTGTTCGTAATATTCGCTATCCATTAATACATAAAGGATTAGATTATGCCTTTTGAAAAGTTTGTGCCTTCCCAAAAAACTGTAGGTACCCAAAAAAATCCGGAAGCAAAAATGCTTAAAGGAGGCCAAATTTCATTAAACGGTCCGGCCTATGAAAAATATCTGAAAGGTTCCACGCATGTGGAATTATACTACGACCCGATCACTAAAAGGATCGGTCTCAAGGGCAAGAAGTATGGCACTAAGGCCGCCTTCAAGTTGCGCTCCGTTGGCAAAGGTAAGTCCACTTACCGGGTAAATGCCACACCATTGATCGAGCATTACAATCTACGCATCACTGGTAAAGTGCCTTTGCAAATGGGATGGAACGAAGCCGAAAACTTATTGGAATTAACCTTTTAATATTCATTTGCAGGCCAAAAAAGGGGGCGGTTACTCGTCCCCTTTTTTATTGCCAATGATATGGGTATGGCACAGATATTGTTTATACTCTAGGCGCCTGATCCAGGCAGACCGGCGCGATTCGCCACCGCTTTGAGGACATCCAGTTTTAAAAACGACCGCAAAGCCGCGGACTTTCAAGACAAACCAAGACGTGATCTTAGCTGGAAACTTTGTCTAAGAAACCGAATCGCGGCAAATTCCACCTTAAAGAATTTGCGGCCCTACAGGCGTCCCGTATTCCACCGGCCCTAATCGCCGGCGGCGATCACATTCAAGGATGAACCGGCTTTGAACCAGTCTATCTGGGCCTCATTCAGGGTGTGCTTGAGCGGCAGGGTCTCCTCGGTTCCGTCGCTGTGATGCAGCGCCATAGCCACTTGCGACCCAGGCGCCAATTCGGTCAGTCCCGCCAGGGAAACTTTATCGTCGGCCCGAATCTTATCGTAGTCCTCCAGCTGAGCGAAAATAAGCGGCAGTACTCCCTGCTTCTTTAAGTTAGTCTCGTGGATGCGGGCAAAGCTTTTAACGATGATCGCCCGTCCCCCCAGGTGCCTCGGTTCCATGGCGGCGTGCTCCCGGCTGGAACCTTCACCGTAGTTCTCCTCGCCGATGCCGACCCAACCGTAGCCCTGGTCCCGGTAGGCCCGGGCGATAGCGCTCAACTTGGCCCCCGACTCCCCGGTCAGCAGGTTACGGCCCTCGCCAGGCTGGTCCGAGAAGGCGTTATTTACGCCGATAAACAGGTTGTTACTGATATTGTCCAGGTGGCCCCGAAATCTGAGCCAGGGGCCGGCGGGCGAAATGTGATCGGTGGTGCATTTGCCCCGGGCCTTGAACAGCACCAGCAGATTCTCCAGGTCGCTACCCTCCCACGCCGGAAACGGTTCCAGCAGTTGGAGGCGCTCACTATTGGGGTTTATGATAATCTCCACCGTGCCCCCATCTTCCACCGGTGCTTCGTAACCCGGTTTTCCCGGGTCGAACCCCGCTGACGGCAGTTCATCACCCTCTGGGGGTGTAAGCATAAACCCGCCGTCCCCACCAGGCAGTGGATCGGTCAGGGGATTGAACGACAGCCGCCCGGCCAGGGCCAGGGCCGTGACAATCTCCGGGCTGGCGATGAAGGACATGGTTGCCGGATTGCCGTCATTGCGACGGGCAAAATTGCGGTTGAAAGAGTTGATTATGGAGTTTTTCTCCCCCTCCTTCACATCGGTTCGGTTCCATTGACCGATGCAGGGTCCGCAGGCGTTGGCCAGCACCGTACCTCCGATACCCGTCAGGATTGCCAGCTGGCCGTCACGCTCGATGGTGGCCCGGACCTGCTCCGAACCGGGGGTAATGAGGAACGTGGTCTGCGCCTTGTAATCGTGGTCCAACGCCTGCTGGGCCACGTGAGCCGCCCGGCTGATGTCTTCGTAGGAGGAGTTGGTGCAACTGCCGATCAGGGCCGCCTTCAGCTCGTCCGGGTAGCCGTTGTCCTTTACCGCCTGGGCCATCTCCGAAATAGGCCGCGCCAGGTCCGGAGTGAAAGGACCGACAATATGGGGTTCCAACTCTGAAAGGTTGATCTCGACAATCTCATCATAGACCGCTTCGGGGTTCGAGCTGACCTCCGGGTCGGCCTGGAGGTGCTGGCGATTCCGGTCGGCCAGATCGGCAACGTCGGATCGTCCCGTAGCTCGCAGGTAGGTCGCGATACGGTCATCGTAAGGGAAAACGGACGTGGTGGCCCCCAGCTCGGCCCCCATGTTGGTGATGGTGCCCTTGCCTGTGGCGCTGATGGAGGCGGTGCCGGGGCCAAAATACTCAATAATCTTGTCCGTGCCGCCTTTTACGGTGAGCATTCCGGCTAGCTTCAGGATCACATCCTTGGGGGACGCCCATCCGCTCAGGCTGCCCGTCAGGTGCACGCCGATGAGGCTCGGCCACTTGAGCTCCCAGGGCAGGCCCGCCATTACGTCCACGGCGTCGGCGCCGCCCACCCCGATGGCCACCATCCCTAGTCCTCCGGCGTTGGGCGTGTGGGAGTCGGTGCCGATCATCAATCCCCCGGGAAAGGCGTAATTCTCCAGCACCACTTGGTGAATGATGCCCGACCCCGGTTTCCAAAAACCGATGCCGTATTTATTGGACACACTCTTAAGGAAGGCATACACCTCGTTGTTTTCGGTGAGGGCCGTGTCCAGGTCCGGTTTTGCGCTTACCTGCGCCCGGATCAGATGGTCGCAATGAACGGTAGTTGGCACGGCGGCGGTCTGGCGGCCGCTACGCATGAACTGCAGCAAGGCCATCTGGGCGGTGGCGTCCTGCAGCGCCACCCGGTCGGGGTTCAGGTTGGTATAGGATTCACCGCGGCGGGGCAGCTCGGCGGGCTCACTTTCGGCCAGGTGGGCGAACAGGATCTTTTCCGTCAAGGCCAGGGGGCGGCCCAGCCGCTTGCGGGCCCAGTCTGTGCGCTCTGCCAGCCGGGAGTATAGATTTTCAACGTTTTGGAGGGTGTCTTTCATTCGGCATAATCCTTCATCTTGCCGCAGCTCGGTAACCTATTTGCGCCCTGACAAAGGGGTCAGCGGAATTTAGCACGAATTGGGGGGCGGTAGCGACGCTACAGGGGAGAAAATGGTTGTCAGGCAGTCGATATATCCAGTTTCTCTACAGCCGCTAAATTAACCTGCCCCCTGGCGCGCCACAGGTCATAGTTGTCCAACAAGACGAGTTGCCTCCTAGCACAGCAAGTTCCGCATATCTTGTTGATAGGCATCATAGTCACGCCAGTCAAGTATATAGGTGATATTGCCAGCGAAATTAATCGTACTCCCGTTATTAAGATCTAATGCGGGATCTCTAAACTCCCTCCCGCCCTTAGATGTTCTTTTACATAGTTTTTCGAAGATAGACTTATTGGGCTCTCTAAGTTCAATATCGTCGTAATGCGCGGCTTGGTTACGCCCAGCATAAATAATCAAACCAATTGGTACAGAATGTTTTTCTCGGCCAATGCAGAATTTTTTCGCTAGCGAGCCCCTATTAATCAGCGCATTAAAGCGATCTGGGACACTACTATTATTCGAGTATTGCTTTATCGCCATGTAGGCTAGCTGCAGAACAGCACCACAGAGTGTTGCCATCGCAAATGACTCATAAATAAACTGCTTTTGAGCTGCACTCCATTTTGCTGTTGTACCGACATCAGATAGGGGGACAGACTTTATAGTTTCCAGATATTTATCGATACCCTCGAACAGTATTTGGGCAGCGGTTTCTGTTTGTTGTAAGTATTCCTCTAAAGTGTCCACGAGATAATTTTCCCAATAAGACCTGTCCAGTTGAAGTACATGTTGGTGCAATCTAAAGCACTAAATCACAATCCTCATGGTTAAAACAAAAAGGGGCGACTACGAAATTTCTGGGAGCTACACGCATCTTCCAGGCCCTTCTTCGGGTCTTTTATCCCCTGCCTCTGGCGGAGTCCAATTCAGCGAATATCCTTTAGTGATTCGCTTCTA
>JADFMC010000343.1 GCA_022564085.1 Fidelibacterota bacterium
CCCGGGGTGGCCCGCAGGATGCCGTAATCATCGACGCCCGCCCCGAAACGGACGATGAGGCGGTGCTCGACCTTCCGTTGGATAACGGGCGCCACCTCGTTATTTTGGAACGGAATAAGTGCCCGGGGCCGGCCATGGGTAAGAGAAGTTGGCAGATACATTGCTTTGCCACGCAGTCCCAGTTCTTCGATTAGGGCCGCGACGTTTTCCAGCCCCGCCTCCAGCAGTATCAGGCTTGCATCGGGAGAGATGCGGGGTAGTGACCTCCCGAGAGCAAGCGAAACCGCGCCCAATATGACTGCTGACATCCCTAAGGCAGCCAACGGCTTGTACGCTAGAATGAGCCACGCCGCCACGGCGAACAGAACACCGCTGATCACTAGGGCGAGCCCCAACATGTGATACCGAGTCCTGCCTATCGACACATCCAATCGCCTGTCCAACCGGTGTAATGGTCTACGAATTCCTACATTGCTCATGGCTATCTAGCAATGCCCGCAACATCCGCTATTATTCTATAATAATCAGGGGAAAGCCATTATAATTCAAGGGCGCGGAAGTAGACCTAAATCGATTATATCAGGCATCAAAGTTCGCCTGCCGCTAAAAACCGCCGCAGTCTTGGCAATTGGTACAGGCTCTTCCGGTAAGCGAATGCCAGCAAGATCAGCGCCCCGCCCGCTTCCAGCAACCACACCCACCAGGGCGCCAGGCCGTAGGGTTGCAAGGCTTGTTGGATACGCAGCCAGACCCAGTTCTGGTAAGGGATCGTCACTGCTCCCGAGCCGGGCATGATGCCAATGATCCGCCACTCCGAACCTATTAGAGGCCAAAGCATGTGCCGTGCCCAGGCCGCCGAAAGCCCTGTGGAATCGAGCGACAGATGGCCAACCGATGCGGCGCCGTAGAGCCACCAGCGGCGGCGAATCAAGGTTATCGCCCCCAGGATGGCCAGTTGGAATATCAGTGTATGGGCTATGAGGCGCGCATCGAAAGCGCTGGGCAAGGCAAAAACAAAAAGGGCACGGTCCATGAAATCCGGCGCCAAAGCCATGACGGCCACAGCCCGGTAATCAGCTGAGGTATCACTTTTAGTCAAGGCCTTTAAGGCCCACACCGCCCCAACAGTGTACCCAACGTGTCCGGCTATCAACATGCTACAGACCGTTTAGGCGGCGGACTCCAGCGGACTGGCTTAGCTGATCAGACTCCCTTCCCGGCGGGCGCGCCACCGGCAAGCAACCGGCCCGCCCCGGGATGCTGGTAGTGACTGCTATGGTTCCATTCATCTTGGCCATCTTCACAACGTACGCGACATGACCTCGCTGGAGGAAGGTGGTCCGCTCTACCCCGTCCCGTCCCGGTTGGTGGCAAACATACAACCCATGATAACAGTTCACAAAAAATCAAACAGGCCAGGTTTTAACGAATCCTGGGCTATGCGGATGTCGATGCTCTACGATTAAGTCAACGGTTAACTGGTCAGGAAAGATGTCAGCCCATGGGAGGACTTTTCACAAAGAATTTAAGGAGCCTCGGACCCCTTAGTGGGGAGAGCTGACGGTACCGCTCTGTAACTTTGGAAAATAAACACTATCGCGGTTCACCGAAGGATTCAGGGAGGATTTCTCAGGACTTAGGCGATCAAACACAGGTAAACAAGTAATGTATTGAGCCGTGGAGTATAAGCTTCGTTTGAGGGCATTACAAAAAGCACGCATGAAGGTACCCGCGGCCGGGATGCCAAAGCCCTATTCGAGGACCGGTAAGCAGAGGTTTACATCGTGGCACCTGTTGATAGTGGAACGTACCTTACAATTTCTTGGTGCAGTGGCCTCACCCAGAGGATATGAGAGACGCGAGCCTGTAGATCCGGTGAACTTCGTTTAGCTCCCCCCAGTTTTCGGCCCCCATGATGTAGAGTTCTGCATTCTCATCAACGCCAAAAGAAAATATCCGTAGCTCCGAGTCAACTAGGAGGCGCTGCTCCTGAACCGCGGTTCCGTCATACTGGAGGCTCCATATCTGGCCGGTACATAAGTCTCCGTAGATATACGCTCCCACCAGCGAAGGCAAGCTGGCGCCGCGATAAACGGGGCCTCCGATAATGGAACAGCCCTGACCCTCGCTGTATTCAAATTGGTCGACGGGTTGGGGATCTGGATGAAAATACTCAAAGAGTGGAAGCTCCAGGCCTGTTTGGTCACAGGTTTCGACATCCGGCGGGAAACAGAATGTTCCCTCCATTCGGTTCCAGCCGTAATTGCCTCCCCGGCGAATAACGTTCACTTCTTCAACACGGTCCGCTCCGCCATCGCCGGCCCAGAGCAGGCCGG